>NZ_JBGOOO010000025.1:0-68862 GCF_041439695.1 Vibrio sp. FF266 | reverse complement strand
CTTTGAAAAACAATATGTCGCTTAATGCGGTGTCCAGTCTTACTGGAGCAGATCAGTTAACCATACCCCGTTTTTATGAAAACTAACAGCAACTTAAGCACTACGAGCATCTGCCTGAATCCCAAAATACAGATTTTTTCTATATAGCATGAATTGATGTGCCAAACTGAAACTCATGTATATATAACCAGTTAAAATTAAAATGCAAAAATCACCATTTCTAGCCTACATACAAGAGTATATGTTGGGGAGACACTATGCTCTTCGTACTACACAGGCGTACATTTATTGGATTCACCAGTACATTCTTTATCATAATAAAAAGCATCCCAGAAGTTTGACTTCAAGGCATGTAGAAGACTTCTTGACGCACTTAGTTGTTGATAGGAAGTCAGCACAGAAAACGCAGAGCCTAGCCCTCAATGCGATAGTCTTTTTATACAAAGAAATCATCCAAGAACCCATTGAACTTGATATGCAGTTTCGCCGTTCAGACAAATCCCGAAAGTTGCCAACGGTTATGACTCCAGAAGAAATTGGCAGGTTCTTTAACCACTGCTCACCTAACTTCAAATTACCTTACCAATTAATGTATGGGTCAGGCCTACGGTTGATGGAGTGTCTACGCTTACGAATGCAAGACATCGACTATGACTACAAATCAGTGCGAGTGTGGCAAGGAAAAGGAGGAAAGAACCGTATAGTGACAATAGCCCCCGAGCTTTTTCCCGCAATCAAGTTACAACAACAGAAATCCGCAGAATACTATCAGCAAGATATACATGATAAAGCTTTTTCTGGCGTATACCTGCCCGACTCTCTAGCTAAAAAATACCCGAGTGCAGAAAGAAGCTTAAATTGGCAATTTCTTTTTCCTTCTGCTCGTCTGGCCCCCGATTTACGAACAGGTGAATTACGTAGGCATCATATTCATCCAACAGCGCTACAAAAACACATTAAGGTCGCTAGCCAAAAAGCCGACATTGAGAAAAACATTTCCTGCCACACTTTAAGGCATTCATTTGCGACGCACCTTCTTCAAAGCGGTGCTGATATTAGAACAGTTCAAGAACAGCTTGGACATACCGATCTAAAAACAACGCAAATATATACTCACATCATAGATAGAGGAGCCAACGGCGTAATTAGTCCACTATCAAGAATATTCGTTAAGTAATTGTCGGGGAATCTCGGGTTCCGAGGTTTCGTAAACTTAGCGGCTAACCACTCACTTACATACCTTTACTTAACAAACCAGGAAACTTGCTAAATTAAATGGTGACTTTTACTTATCGCTCTAGCCGTAACTTCCGTATTGTTACGCGCCATCAATGATATACATAAGGAAATGCAAATGAAGCGAATTGAGCAACTACCAATGCCACCCACTTCTGGTGTTTTAGGACATGTGAGCTATTTAAAAAAGTCCAATGTTCATCAACAAATGTTGTGTTGGATTAAAGAGTACGGTGCTCATTTCCGTTTAAAGCTAGGCTTGAAGGATGTACTTGTATTGTCTGATGCAGCTCAAATCAAGTCCGTGCTAAAGTCTCGACCTGAGGAGTTTCGCCGCCTAAAGAATATCGAGAGTGTCTTTGATGAAGCTGGGCTTAATGGCGTATTCTCTGCTGAAGAGGAACGTTGGAAGCATCAACGAAAATTAACAGAACCTATGTTTCAGCCGGGTCATCTGAAAAATTTTCACCCTCAGCTAAGTGTGATTACGGAGCGTTTGGGAAAGCACCTTGAAATGCTAGCGGAATCAGGAGAAGTGGTCGAACTCGTAGCAGAGTTTAAAAAATACACGGTTGATGTAACATCTCTGCTAGCGTTCGGGGAAGACTTTAACTCTATAGAACAAACAACTGTGCCACTAAGTAAAAGCTTACAAAACGTATTTCCGGTAATAAATCAACGCTGTAGTTCTCCAATTCCATTGTGGCGTTTTTTCAAAACGAAAAAAGACAAGCTGTTTGATACCAGTTTGGAAGACATAGGGCATTTCGTTTATGGGTGTATTGAAAAACAACGCGCTCGTCTGGTTCACGAACCAGCCCTTAAAGACTCACCAGAGAACATGCTGCAAATCATGTTATTGGAACAAGAACAAGATTCCTCATTAACTGACCAAGATATTGTTGCAAATGCTATTACCCTTCTATTAGCAGGTGAAGATACCACAGCGAATACACTGGCATGGATGGCATTCTTAGTCAGCGGCAATCGCAGTAGTGAGTTGGCCTTACAAGATGAACTTGACGCCCTAGGGAAGAGAAAAGTCTTAGAATGGCCGCTTCCTCGAACACCTTATATGACAGCGGTGATGTATGAAGCCATGCGATTAAAGCCGGTAGCACCACAACTTTATTTGGAACCCACACGAGACACTCAGATTGGTGACATCGAAGTAAAAAAAGGCACGCCTGTTTTTGTAATGCTACACGCGAATGGTTTTGACCCTGATTTATTTGAAGATCCAACAACGTTTAACCCGAATCGTTGGGTAGAAAAAGATGGCGCTTCCTTCTCTAACCTTCAGCCGTTTGGTGGAGGAGCAAGGCTATGCCCTGGACGCTCATTGGCCATGATGGAAATTAAACTCGCCTTTCATACATTGTTTAAAGAATTCAGCATTGAGCCACAACAAGCCCCTGAAACTGTGGTTGAACAGTTTGCGTTCACGATGTCTCCCGTTGGGTTTAATGTAAAAATAACCAAGCGAAGCTAGCTTACAAATAGACCTATCGAGAGCCAATGATAGAGCCGAACTATCGGCTCTTTTCGTCTATTTCAACTCATCCAACACTTCATAGCATTCCGTGTCTATTTTCAGATAAGTACCTTGATCTAAAGCTATCGTATGAAATTCTGGGTCACCCACATCATTAACCAAATTGACTTCAAGCCAAACTTTGCCAAATTCATCGATATACCAAACTCGCCACAAAAGATTGGACTGTACAAGCAGCTGATAAAGCTTGTAGGTCATATACAAGTCTGAACCCGCTTTCTGTGATGCTTCAATGAGATCATCAGGAATACTCACGACTTGAACTAAATAATTCACTTCAATCATAAAGCCTCAAATTATTAAATCACTAAAAACCAAGTTACAACAAAACCCAGTGATAGGCACCCTTTCACTACCTATCTCTAACACCCTTCTACGATGCTCTTCAATGGCAGATATGCCATGCCAAGTGTCGTCTATTCGTATATTTTCCCATTATGCTTCAGCCAGCCATGAGTATGGTGATTCCGAGGGTCTTTGTGGGTCCAGTGCATCACGCCACCTTTCTTGTTCCATTCATACTCCCCATAAAATTCAACTCTATCGCCCTTTCTCAATCCCTGAATACGAGGAGCTAAATCAATATTATGTGCCACCAGCAAAGTTTGTCCGCTGTCGAGCCTTAAGATAAACTTCTGATGTCGAGAGCCTTTATTATCGTCTGGAAGTAATCGTGAAACTAAACCCGACCCACGTACTTGAACATCACTTTTGTGATTTTGGTAAGCTTGCTTAAGTCGCGCATCATTGGCCTGAACATGGCTGACACCAAAGCAGAGCAATACCAAAAATAGAGTAATAAACTTTTTCATTCCTTTTATTCCTTTCTTTTCCATACAGGGATATCCATTGAGGCTACAAATCTACGTAAGTATCAATTTAACGATGCTTATACTGAGTAGGGCAATAACCTCTAGATACATCTGAGCTACGAAGTTTTACGTGCTTGGTAGAGCGACCAGAAACGCGAGTACGCCACAACTTGAAACTGCCAAGCTTCAAACGACTGCGCATCAAGCGAATCACCTCTGATTCATTTAAACCAAATTGCAGTTCTATTGCTTCAAACGGCGTTCTGTCTTCCCACGCCATTTCAATAATTCTTGATTCAGTCTCTTTAGATAACATCTTTGCCTACTCATCTTCAATTAAATGAACAGAAATACGTTCCTTCTTGCTCATTAGATCAAAGACTTATCGCTTAAATTGAAAAACCCCAACATCCAAAAAGCAACGGCAGAATTACTAATCCATCAAGTCATCAAGTCCGTTTATGGCTAAAGATTAAAACAGGATGCCGAAGATGCGACATCGCAATAACCTGAACCAATACAAAGTAATTTCGAAAAAACGTAAAACCACAAACCACACTAGTTCGATTTGTAACCACTTATTACATTGAATTTTTTTAAATAAACCCCTACCCAAAAGTCTACTGAACGGTGGTCACATTACACCATACTTATCATAGGTAATACGGCCATCCACCCTCTTATTTATCACATTTTGGAATACCAAAATCATTCAATTGAACTCATCAACACAGCTTATTAATTAAGCAATTGAACTCATAACGTAGACCCTGTACGCTTACACTATGCACACGGTTACTTAATGGAGATCACAATGAACGAACTACTGACAAGCGCCATGGAACAGAAACAACGAACAACAGTGACCAGTTTATTCGCAAGGAATGGATTTAAGATCGCAGCCACTGATTTTGATGATGTGACTTTTGAACGTGAAAGCGTATTGGTCAATGTTCGATTCGATGCATCTTCCAACGTCGAATCGATTTCGGTTCTTAACGACTAACGAGAGACTCGATGCAAGCAGGTCGCTAGAATGATTGAATGAACAACATTCGGCTCATTTTAGCGCATCTTGCTAGCTGTCCTTTGCTACTTCATCACCATCCTCTCTTCCAAAAGCCACCGAGTGACAATTAGGCCAATAACTCGCAATTCCATGAGCTTGGCTTATATTTATTAATACCCTTTGAACAAAAATTCGAAATGATGCCTATGTTCCTAACTCGGTTAATTTATGTCAGTACACTTTCCGAATGTTGTGATTCCAAAGCACTGGATGAAATACTCACTATCTCACGAGACCACAATCGGCAGAGCCATCTAACAGGGCTTCTCAGTCATAATCAAAAGTACTTTCTTCAATGCATTGAAGGCTCTAGGGAGGCGGTAAACCATACCTACAATCACATCCTAAACGATAAGCGGCACGAGAGAGTGACCATACTGTATTTTAAGGAAGTTGATTGTCGAGAGTTTGGAGATTGGTCAATGGGAGACATTCCGCAGTCTAATTTGACTGAACTGTTGAACTTACAATTTTCGACTTCGGATCAATTTAACCCATACGAAATGTCTGGCGAAAGTGCTTATAAAATGCTTTTAGAGTTAAAGCAAAATCTGCCGTCTGAGTGACCTAATTTTCAAACGGCAAGCCTTAGAACGATGATGTCGATTCAAGGGTAAGTAATCCTCTTTCAAGCCCGAGTTCATACTCGGGCTATTCGTTCAAAAATCCCAGTCATCGTCTTCGGTCGCGACAGCTTTACCTATGACATAAGAAGATCCAGAACCAGAAAAGAAGTCATGATTTTCGTCAGCATTTGGCGACAGGGCGGCCATGATAGCAGGGTTAACCTGACACAACTCATCCGGGAACAATGCTTCAAACCCGAGATTCATCAATGCTTTGTTGGCATTGTAATGTAGAAAATGCTTCACATCTTCAGTTAAGCCAACAGGATCATAAAGCGATTCGGTATATTGTGTTTCGATTTCATAAAGAGAGAACATTAATGAATAAGCTTCATCCTTAACTCTCGCCTGTTCTTCCTCACTAAGAGATTGGTAAGCGAGTTGAAATTTGTATCCAATGTAGTAACCATGAATCGCCTCATCACGAATAATCAGACGGATCAAATCCGCTGTATTGGTCAGTTTTGCCCGACTCGACCAATGCATGGGTAGATAAAAACCAGAATAGAATAAGAAACTCTCTAGAAAAACACTGGCCACTTTTTTCTTTAGCGGATCGCCTTCAGCCAAATAATCATCGAGGACAATCTGTGCTTTTTTCTGTAACAGAGGGTTCTCTTCAGCCCAGCGAAACGCTTCATCAATTTGCGGCGTAGTACACAAAGTTGAGAATACAGAAGAGTAGCTACGAGCATGAACTGCCTCCATAAAAGCGATGTTAGTTAATACCGCTTCTTCATGAGGTGTTCTCGCATCTTCCATCAAGGCTGGCGCACCCACCGTATTCTGAATCGTGTCGAGTAACGTTAAACCGGTAAAAACTCTAATCGTTAGCGTTTGCTCTTCTTCAGTTAGTTGCTTCCATGTTTGAATATCATTGGATAAAGGTACCTTTTCAGGCAGCCAAAAATTAACCGTTAGGCGATTCCAAATCTCTAGATCTTTACCATCAATCATACGATTCCAGTTAATCGCTTGAACAGGTCCGGATTCCATTTTTTTCATTGCGTTTATCCCTTTATTACAGTGAGCACGACACGCACCCTTCGACTTGAGTACCTTCTAATGCTTTCTGTCGCATTCGGATGTAGTAAAGCGTTTTAATTTTCTTTTTCCATGCGTAGATCTGAGCTTTGTTGATATCTCTCGTCGTTACCTCATCGTCAAAAAACAAAGTTAATGAAAGGCCTTGATCAACATGTTCGGTGGCCGCTGCATAGACATCGATTATTGCCTTAGGGCCTATGGAAAAGGCATCACGGAAGTACTCTAAATTGGAGTTATTCAAATACGGCGCAGGGAAGTAAACTCGCCCAATTTTACCCTCTTTTCTTATCTCCACTTTAGCGGTAACGGGATGAATAGAAGCGGTAGAGTCGTTGATATAGCTAATTGAGCCTGTAGGAGGAATGGCCTGTAAGTATCGGTTGTATAGCCCTGAGCTCATGACGAGTTGTTTCAATTCGCTCCACTCAGACACTGTGGGTATTCGTATATCTAAACGGCTAAAGAGATCTTGGACCACGTCCAATTTTGGCGAGAAATCCTGCTGCAAATATTTGTCGAAGAAAGACCCATCACTGTAACTAGAATCTTCGAACCCTTTGAACGTACTCTTTTTCTCTTGTGCCAACTTATTGGAAGCCACGAGACAGTGATATAAAACACAGGCAAAATAACTGCTGGTGAAATCAATGGCCTCTGGTGAATCATAGTGAATGCGTTCTCTAGCCAAAAACCCATGCAAGTTCATCTGACCTAAACCAATAGCATGACTTTCATCGTTGCCCTTTCTTATCGAAGGAACACTGTTGATTGCGCTCATCTCTGACACTGCATTTAATGCTCGAATTGCGGTATCAACGGTTTGAGATAGTCGACCGCCATCCAAGGCTTTGGCAATGTTGATCGAGCCTAAATTGCACGAAATATCTCGCCCGACATGACTATAGTTCAAGTCATCATCATAATTTGACGCCTCGTTGACCTGCAATATTTCAGAACACAAGTTAGACATATTTACACGCCCCTGAATGGGGTTAGCCTGGTTAACCGTATCTTCGAACATAATGTATGGATAGCCCGACTCAAATTGGATCTCGGCAAGCGTTTGGAAAAGGCCTCTTGCACTCATTTTCCCTTTGCGGATCCTCGGATCGTCCACCATTTCATGGTACTTCTCCGTCACGCTAATTTCGGAGAAAGGTACGCCATACACTCGCTCAACATCATGAGGAGAAAACAAGTACATATCTTTGTTTTGCTTGGCTAATTCCAGAGTAATATCGGGAATGACAACACCAAGGCTCAAGGTCTTAATTCTGATTTTTTCATCTGCATTTTCTCTTTTTGTATCAAGAAATTGCATGATGTCTGGATGGTGAACATTGAGATAGACAGCACCCGCGCCTTGCCTAGACCCCAATTGGTTTGCATACGAGAAACTGTCTTCAAGCAATTTCATCACTGGGACGACACCTGAACTTTGATTTAAGATCCCCTTAATGGGCGCACCTTGCTCTCTTAAATTCGTCAGAAGTAAAGCAACACCACCGCCACGACGTGAGAGTTGCAACGATGAGTTAATCGCACGACCGATGCTCTCCATATTGTCTTCAATTCTCAACAAAAAGCAGGAGATCAATTCACCACGACTCTTTTTGCCGGAGTTAATAAAAGTGGGCGTAGCCGGTTGAAAGCGCTGATGAATGATTTCTGCCATTAGTGCCAGTGCAAATTCACAGTCACCACGAGCCAGTAACAGTGCAGTCATAACCACTCGGTCTTCGAACCTTTCTAAATATCGCTTACCATCACGAGTTTTTAGTGCATAGGAAGTAAAGAACTTATAAGCACCTAAGAACGTGCGGAATCGAAATTTGGCTTGATAGGCGTTTGCCCAGATTTGATGAAGAAAACTGCGATCATATTGCTCAATAACTTGAGCCTCGTAATATCCCTCTCTGAGCAAATAGTCGATCTTCTCGTCTAAATTATGAAAGAAAACGGTATTTTGATTAACGTGTTGTAAGAAAAACTGTCGAGCCGCTTGCTTGTCTGCCTCAAACTGAATCGTCCCTTGTTCATCAAGTAGATTCAACATTGCGTTTAAAGCATGGTAGTCAAGGGACTCGTTCTCAAAGTGGTTATCCATGATGTTTCCAAAATTGTTCTAACCCATTTGTCACGATATCAATATCGCTCTGGGTTCCAGATAGTTCGAAACGATACAACAGCGGCACATTGCATTTTTCAGCGACAATGGCACCTCCGCGAGCAAAAAGAGCTCCAAAGTTTCGATTTCCCGATGCAATCACACCTTTAATCAATGCTCGATTATTCGGGTTATTCAATAGACTTATAACGGAGTTAGGCACAGCTCCTCGCCCCTCACCATCGGCATAAGTCGGGCATATGAGTACGAATGGTTGCTCAATCTCTAGCGTCCTTTCATTGGCCTCAGTAGGAAGCCTGATCGCAGGTAATCCTAGCTGTTCAACAAACCGCTTCGTATTCCCTGAGGCGCTAGAATAGTAAACAATCATTAACCTAACGCGCTGATCATGTCAGGTCTAAAACCGGACCAATGGCGGTCATTAGCGACAACCACGGGAGCTTGTCGATAACCCATTGACTGAACTCTTTCCATTGCGATTTCGTCGCACGTTAAATCAACAACTGTATGCTCAATACCTTTGCTCTGTAACGCCTTAACCGTTGCTGTGCATTGCACACACTGTGGCTTGGAATAAACGATGACATCCATATTATACAACCTCAATTAAATCTTAATGATAATCATTATTAATATATAATGGCACATATAGTATTTGGGATTTATGTTTTGTCAACATATTGATCCTCAACCTAAAGACCATAGACAATACATGGTTGATATGCAAATGATAATCAATATCATCTATTGTCACCAGTCAAATATGGAGCAGTAAGGTGAGTATTTCGAGTTCCGGTTCTAATGACATATCCATACATGATATGGAGTGGCAAGGCGTCACGTTAAGTGAAAGTGCCGCAAACAGAATTTCCCAGTTATCACATGGGCAAAAGCACTTCCACCTCACGGTTAAGTCCTCTGGCTGTACGGGGTTTGCATATGAAGTGGCGCTGATCGATTCGCCATCCGATGACGACATCAAGTACGAATCACATGACGTCATTTTCTATATTGCGCTCAAAGCCCTACCTATGATCGATGGCACAGAGATCGACTTTGTGCGTCAGGGTTTAAACAGTAATTTTGTATACAATAATCCCAAAGTGAAGAACCTTTGTGGATGTGGCGAGAGTTTTGGAGTTTAACCATGTGCGCATTAGAAACGCAGCCTGAAGTTACAGAGTTACTGCACAGCAGTCACTATCGTGAAGGTTTCTACACTGAGTTATCTTCAGATACTTTGTCGAAGGGAATCAACGAACAAGTCGTTCGAGCAATCTCCGCAAAACGTAACGAACCCGAATGGATGTTGGAGTTTCGCCTCAAAGCATTCCGTAAATGGCGAACAATGGAGGAACCGCATTGGCTAAAAGCCGATTATCCAGACCTAAATTACCAAGATTACAGTTACTACTCCGCGCCAACTTGCTCTAGCTGCGACAAAGATAGTGATGATGGCTCGAATGAATTTTTAACCGAAGAAGTCGAGACAGCCTTTGAAACACTGGGGATTCCAGTTAGAGAAGGTTCAGAAATTGCTGTTGATGTAATCTTCGATTCAGTTTCCGTCACCACTACCTATCAAAACGAACTGAAAGAACTCGGAATCATCTTCTGTTCATTCAGCGAAGCTATCCAAGAATACCCTGAACTCGTGCAGCAATACCTAGGCACCGTTGTTCCACCTGAAGATAACTTCTTTGCGGCTTTGAATGCCTCTGTTGCCTCTGACGGCACTTTTGTTTACATCCCTAAAGGTGTGAGATGCCCAAGAGAACTCTCTACCTACTTTCGAATAAACCAAGCAAAAACAGGCCAGTTTGAAAGAACAATTTTAGTGGCTGATGAGGACTCATACGTCAGCTACATTGAAGGTTGCTCTGCCCCGATGAGAGATACCTATCAGCTTCACGCCGCCGTCGTAGAAGTCGTCATTCACAAGCGTGCTGAAGTTAAATATTCCACAGTGCAAAACTGGTTCTCAGGAGCAGAGGATTCACAAGGCGGCATACTCAACTTTGTAACCAAACGTGCGGTTTGCGAAGGCGAGTACAGCAAAATGTCTTGGACTCAATCAGAAACAGGTTCTGCGATAACGTGGAAGTACCCAAGCGTAATTCTCAAAGGAGACTACTCTGTTGGTGAGTTTTTCTCCGTCGCTTTAACGAATGGCGTTCAACAAGCCGATACCGGCACTAAGATGGTTCATATAGGAAAACACTCTCGCTCTACCATCATTTCAAAAGGGATTTCAGCAGGCAAAAGCCAGAACAGTTACCGAGGGCTGGTTAAAGTCACCCCTAACGCAGAAGGTGCGAGAAACTTCACTCAGTGCGATTCAATGTTAATCGGCGCTGAATGTGGGGCTCACACTTTTCCTTATATCGAAGTCAAAAACCCGTCTGCTCACGTTGAACACGAAGCGACGACCTCTCGAATTGGCCAAGATCAACTGTTTTACTGCACCCAAAGAGGGATCAGTGAAGACAACGCGATATCCATGATCGTCAATGGTTTTTGTAAAGACGTATTTTCAGAATTACCACTCGAATTCGCTGTTGAAGCGCAGAAACTTCTATCAATCAGCCTCGAGCATAGTGTGGGATAAAATGTTAGAAATTAAAAACTTACATGTTAGCGTTGAAGAAAACAGCATCCTAAAGGGCATTAACCTAACCGTTAAACCTGGTGAAGTTCACGCAATTATGGGACCGAACGGTTCAGGAAAAAGTACCCTATCCGCCACACTGGCAGGCAAGGATGATTACGAGGTCGTCAGTGGTGAGATTGTTTTCAAAGGTCAAGATCTTACAGAGCTAGATCCAGAAGAAAGAGCCGGTGAAGGGGTATTTTTAACCTTTCAGTACCCTGTCGAAATTCCAGGTGTCAGTAACAAACTCTTTCTAAATACAGCTCTCAACGAGGTTCGTGAATATCGAGGCTTAGAACCAATCGATCGTTTTGACTTTGAAGATCTATTGGAAGAAAAAGCGCAATTGTTGAAGATGCCGGACAATTTACTCCAACGCTCTGTCAATGAGGGATTCTCTGGTGGAGAGAAAAAGCGCAATGACATTCTACAAATGGCGGTGCTCTCACCTGATCTTTGTATACTAGACGAGACCGACTCCGGTCTAGATATTGATGCTCTTAAAGCCGTCTCTGAAGGTATAAACGCGCTACAGAATGAAAAACGAGCTTTCATTTTAGTCACGCACTATCAACGTATCCTCAATTACATCAAACCAGATTTCGTGCACGTGTTGTACCAAGGGAAAATTGTAAAATCTGGTGACCATACGTTAGCTCAAGAATTAGAAGAGAAAGGCTATGGGTGGATCATTGATGAACAATAAACATTCATTGCTTGATTCATTTGAAACCCTTGTTCGACCGCATGAGTGGCAAAAAAAACAATGGTCTAAATTGCTTGGGGTTGAGTTACCGTCCCCTCAACATGAGGACTGGAAATACACGCCTCTTGACCGATTAAACGAACTAGAGCTAAGCAGCGCACCACAGCAGTCGACAGCTAACACGCCATACAACAAATTCAGTTTAGACATTGATGCTTATCGATTAGTCTTCGTCGACGGCTTCTTTTTAGCTCGATACTCCGACTGGATTCCAAAAGTTCGAGTGACTCCCATCTGCGCGCTCTCTCCAATTGAAATCGATGAGCTATCTCGTTCAATAAAGCCAGACGCTTTTACCTATATTACTGATGCTACCGCTTCAAGTGGCATATTAATCGAAGTCGAAGCTAACTCGCAGGTATCGAAACCTATTTATCTTCTGCATATCAATTCCGGAAAACAAGGTGATGTATCAAGCTACAGAAGCCATATTGAAGTCGCAGATCATGCGGAAGTCACCGTCATCGAACACCATGTTTCACAAGGTAGTGGTAGAGGCGTAACATTATCTCGCTTAACACAACACGTTGGTTGCGGTGCTCACTATCATCACACTAAAATTGTCGAAGAGGCCTTAAGTCAACATCACTTCGGTCATAACGATTTGGTGATTAATGCGCATGCTAGCGCCTACTCTTGTTGCTTGCTCTACTCCGGCCAATTGATACGACATCAAGTAAGTTCAGAACTAACTGGCGAACAAGGTTTTGTCGCTATGGACAGTATTTCCCTACCTCAAGGTGAGGCAGTTTTTGATACTCGCACCTATTTGAAGCACAATGCAGCTCACTGCCAAAGTGAACAAAATCATAAAACCATTGCCCGAAATCAATCTAAGTCTGTTTTCGACGGCATGATCTATGTTGACCCTACCGCGCAAAAAACAGACGGACAAATGGACACCCACAGTCTGATTCTAGGCGATGACGCCCAGGTAAACTCTAAACCTCAATTAGAGATTTATGCCGATGATGTCAAATGCAGCCATGGTGCAACAACAGGGCAAATAGACCCAAGCCAAATCAACTACTTACGCTCTAGAGGTATCCCAAAAGAACGAGCAGAACACATGATTACCTCTGCGTTTGTCATTGACGTTACCGAGAGAATTAAACACCCCGCCCTAAGACAATCTGCGATAGATAAAATCAATGCGTCACTCAATAAAGGATGTCCTAATGATTGATTCGAGCGAAAAGACAAGCCCTTGGTTTAATGACTTCCCAGCTCTAAGAACTCAAGTTTACGACAAGCCTTTGGTCTATTTAGACAGTGCTGCAACGGCCCAAACCCCTCAAGTCGTTATCGACCGCATGACTCAGTTTTATCAACATGATTATGCGAGTGTTCATCGCGGTGTCCATTACCTAAGCTCTAAAGCAACCGAAGAAATGGAACAAGTAAGAGAAAAACTTGCTCAGTTCATTTCAGCTAAATCCAGAGAAACTATTGTTTTTACCAAAGGGACGACAGAGGCCATCAATCTCGTTGCGAATAGCTATTTGCGCCCTAGGTTAAAAGCGGGTGACGAAATCATCGTGACGGAAATGGAGCATCACGCCAACCTTGTTCCTTGGCAGATGCTTTCTGAAATTTATAATGTCAACATTCGTGTTTGGCCAATGGCAAAAAATGGCTATTTGAATCTCAACGACCTTGTCTCGCTAATGAATACAAAGACAAAGCTGCTGGCGATTAGCCACGTATCGAATGTTCTAGGCCGCGTAAACCCAATTAAAACGATAGTCAAAGCTGCACATAAAGCAAAAGTCCCCGTGTTAGTCGACGGGGCTCAAGCTGTCATGCACGATGAAGTCAATGTGACGGACCTCGATTGTGATTTCTACGCCTTCTCTGGGCACAAACTGTATGGCCCGACAGGCATCGGCGTGCTTTATGCAAAAAAAACACACCTCGACAACATGGTGCCATGGGAAGGCGGCGGAGCCATGATCGATCAAGTTACACTGCCTTTGGGAACCTCGTTTGGCCAAGCTCCGTGGAAGTTCGAAGCGGGCACTCCGAATATTGCAGGCATTTTAGGTTTAGGCGCCGCTCTAGACTACATAGAAACTATCGGCTTCAAAGAGATCTCTGACTATGAAAAAAATGTAATGAATTATTTGGTGGAGAGCATTAGACAGATACCAGCAATAGAGCTCTATGGCGATGATGATAACCGCACGGGCGTTTTGGCTTTTAATATGAAAAATCAACACTCTTTTGATGTGGGTTCATTCTTAGATAGATATGGTATTGCGATTCGTACCGGGCATCTCTGCGCAATGCCCCTTATAAAACGACTCGGTCAGAACTCGCTGTGTCGCGCATCGATTGGCATGTACACAAGGCCCAAAGACATAGACGCCTTGTGCCAGTCACTAAAACGAATCCACCAACTGTTAAGGTAGCTTATGTCCCCTGAAAAGCTCCAGAAAAACTTCGAGCGATGCGCTGACTGGGAAGAACGTTATATGTATTTGATAGAATTGGGGGACCGATTAGAGCCCTTCCCTGTGACAAAGATGAATAAAACACATCTTATCGCAGGCTGCCAAAGTAACGTATGGCTAGATCTTTCCATCAGTCAACAGAACAAAATGTCGATACAAGCGACCAGCGATTCTTCATTAGTTAAAGGTTTGCTGGCATTGGTGTTGATCGCCTATAACAACCAACAACCCGCGAGCGTTCTAGAATTCGATATTAAAGACTGGTTCCGCCAGCTAGACCTAAAATCTCAGCTTAGCGCCAGTCGGAGTCAAGGTTTAGAAGCCATAATAAAACATATTCGGTGTCACGCTCGGGCTGTTTAACCGCTCAATGCACGACAGTCCGGGATCATTAGACCACACAAGGGTTACCGCCCTTGGATAGTGTCTATGCTCTGGTTATAGGCGTTTCCTAGCATCTAATGCATCGTGCATTTCTCACGTGTTTTACAAGAAACAGCTCATTTACAAGAAGCAAGTAAAGAGTTTCGTGTTATTAAGTTTTGGTACATGACTATGATCACCGTTCTCAATAATACGTATCGATAACTCTAAACAAATACCCCCCTCTATAACAATGGAGAACAACGTATGTCTTTACGAATAATCACAACAACGATAGCTCTTATTGGTGCCAGTTTTACCGTTCAAGCAAACTCGGAATGTGAAGTATCGATTGATGCCAGTGATCAAATGAAGTTTTCAACCGATATTTTAAGTATCCCTTCAAGTTGCAAGGAAGTAAAAGTAACGCTAAACCACACAGGCTCCCTGCCAGCACAATCAATGGGGCACAATATTGTGATAACAGATACTGCGTTATTCCAAGCAGTGGGGATCGATGGCATGTCAGCAGGTATCGACAACAACTATGTTAAGCCAAATGACAACCGCGTTTACGCGTTTACAAGAATCATTGGCGGTGGTGAATCCACTTCTGTTACCTTCAGCACCGAGAAAATGAAAGCGGGTGGCGATTACTCCTTTATTTGTTCTTTCCCTGGTCATTGGGCTATCATGAGAGGAAAATTTGAATTCAAATAAAATGTACGCTCTTTATTTCTTTTACGTTTAAAGTAACGAACATAAAAAAGCCCCAATCTAAGTTGGGGCTTCGTTTTATCTATCTAACTATCTAACTATCTAACTATCTATAATTACACCTTAAAACGGCTGATTTCACTTTCTAGTTCATGAGACAGTTCAGAAAGCTGAACAGCTTTAGAACCGACTTAAGCGTGAAATAGAAAGCAAACGAGCAATGTAATTACAACTGCTGCAATAATTGGTTTAGTCGAGAACAACAGCAGCATCTAAACTCAAAGTAATATTGAAATCAGACAGTTAAGGCAAACAAGAAACCTTTCCGAATATTTAAGCTATCAATGTTAAAACACACCAAAATCACACGTTAGCAAACCGTGTACTTTCGGTTATTACTTAAACAATCCAATAGATAAAAATATCAGCACAAACCCAAGCAATGTTGCTAATCAGGAGTTGAAAGTTGAAACGTATTTATCTAGCAGGACCAGAAGTATTTCTAAGTGACGCTGTCTCTATCGGTGATCAAAAGAAGAAGATTTGTGAAGCTTATGGCTTCGAGGGTATTTTCCCACTCGACAATATTATAGAGTTGAATGAACCTAGCCCTCAGCAAAATGGCTTAAAGATTGGCCGTGCTAATGAAGAGCTGATTAAAAGCTGTGATGCAGTAATTGCGAATATGACGCCTTTCAGAGGCGCGAGCTGCGATGTAGGAACTGCGTATGAAATGGGCTTTAGTAAAGCGTTAGGGAAAACCGTACTTGCTTATACCAACAGTACTGACCTTTTTTTAAAACGAAACTTAGAGCAACTGCCCAACGCACAACAAGTAGATAATCAAAGCTATGTTGATGGCATAGGTATGACTCTAGAAAACTTCGGCTTGATTGATAATCTTATGCTTGATAACGCTGTATCAGGCCAAATTGAGTTAGAAAATGTAGCCATTTTTGACGACCAAACAGAAGTATATCGAAACCTACGCGCGTTTATTCGCTGTTTAGAACAATTAAAAAACATTTAAATGTGCAAACGACCCTCCTGGCACCTCATGGTGTCAGGAAGGATAAGTACAAGTACAAGTACAAGGGCAAAATATGAATGATACTTGCATGATGTCTCTTACAAGAAGCGAATTGTCAGAAAGAAAAGATTACGATGCGATTAAAAAATCGTTAGAAGAATTATTATCAGCGGTTAAAGAAAATCAAGATGTACTCGTCAGCATTTGTACCAGTGAAGGTATCTGCCTTTTTATCGAAAGAAAAGGTTTATTATATAACATCAAGCTAGGCGTAGATCATAATCAAGAGTACATATCGTTCGCACTTAGCGAACTTAGATATGAAGCGGTCGAGGAGTTACTCCATAGCTATTGCACATACAGCAAAAGCGAATTACTCCAGTTAATAAAGCGTAAAAATACAGGACCTTGAACATAATATCCTACCTAATATATCCCTAGTCAACATCACCTTTGTCCTAGTCATTCAATTAGGCATTACTTATCAATCTATTGATTTTATTTAGCGTGACATTAAAAAACCAGCCTCTCAAAAGAGAGGCTAGTAAATAGAAAAATAGATGTATTAAGTTAAAAGTAACCATTCGATTACTATCATTAGCAAAGTTAATAAAATATTAACCCAGGGATTTTCTTTTATTTTTTGAATAGGTTTTATTGCTCAGATAGACACTTAATCTAAATTTTTCACCCGGCTGATCATCATATTGTTCAATCTTATTCACTGGATAAGATTTGGGCAAATCCAAATAGTACCCTTGATAGTAATCGGCATTATATCGTTCTGCCGTTTCTAGATTATAACTATTTTCAACACCTTCAAAGATAACTTTAATACCTTGTAATCTCGTTATTGTGTTTAGCTCTTCAAGGGGGTTGTTCTCTTTTGAATCACTCATTCCAAATTCAATGAGCATTTCTCGGCTGACTTTAATATAGTTAGGTTTCACAACGGCCATACGACTATACCCAGACCAACCTGTACCAAAATCGTCTAACGCGAAAGATAGACCTATACTTTTCAAGTATTCTGTACCTTTGTGTAAACTCTCAATGTCGGCTAAAGGGCAATAGTCCTCTACAATTTCAACAACGATTTGACTCAGTTCTACCTTCTCCTCTTTTATCTGAGGGAGGTACAAATTATCCAAATCTTGCCCCTGCGAGAAATACTTAAAAAAACATGGCGTTAAATTGAGAAACAATTTGGTTTCTCGATGATAAATTCTCGAATTTCTAAAGTTTCTTAAATGCATAATATTCATTAAAAACTTCAATCTAAACTCTGACTTCTCACCAAGGTCTTCTAGAATCTTAAAAAAATGTTTTATATTAACCTGCTCACCTTGCCTCTCAACACGGCAGAGTGCTTCGTATCCAAACACCGATAGATCAGAGCCGTTAATCGATTGGAATACGCTATGTACTCTAAATCCAAGAACCGCCATCTCGTATCGATGGTTATCAGAGTTCCACTCAATCATAAGATAACCTCAGTTAAATTGACTGTTATTGCACACCGATTTTAACGAATTCAATAATATTATTTCCGCCTCTTCTAACTCCATATTTTGAGCAAAAGCAACTTCAACCGTTACTAACTCTTTGATATGGTCTAACAAGGTTTGTCGATCATCGTCAGAGATGACTTTACTCCTCAGGCTACATAAACGAATAAGTAGACTTATAGCATCCAGTCCTTTTGATTCGACGCAAGCAAGTTGTTTGTACTCTTCAATACCATCTAAGGCACTTGCTACACACTCTTTAGAAAAAATTTTCATTCTCATCTCCGACGCAAATTAAGCTATTAGTTATCCCTATTAATTGACGTGCTATCCATGATAAATCCTACACTACATAAACAACGCTGAAATCACATCACCACGCGCTCACCAAAAAAACACAAAAAAAACACAACACACATTTTTCAAATTAACCCAATTTTCGGTAGCCAAAACCACGAAAAAAAATAGAATCGAAGCAAATGGGTTAAAGCAATAAAAGCGATTATAATTAACTTTTGAGACATAAAATGAATAATGATAATTCACTAGTAATTAATGACGAGCTACATATCAACTTAAGTGATCGTTCGATCATGAACATAGGAAATAAAACCTTAATCAAACTAAGGCCAAAGCCATTTCGAGTTTTACTCTATCTATACACTCATCGAGGCCGCTGCGTTAGCAAGGACGAGCTTTTTTCCGAATGTTGGAATGGCGCAGTTGTATCCGATCAATCACTCACTAATACAATTAGCACATTAAGAAAGGCACTCAATACCGTTGAAGTAAACAATATTAAGCTAACAACAGTCAGTAAAGCAGGGTACTTACTAGAAAATACAAGTAAATATGAACAGGTTGATATACAGATTGCACACGAAGCCGAGACTGAGGACTTTGTAGAAACTAAAATAAGAAAGCTTCACCTATCTAAAGAGGCAGATAAGAGTAACGATATATTATTATACTCAAACTATGATAAATTTTCATACCTTAAGAAGTTAGTAATGCTAATACTGGCTCTTACATCTATTTCATTAATTATAGGTTACTACAACACTAATATCATTGAAAATAACATGAACCAGAATTTAGTCTCTACAGAATACATTTCATATAACCTTGTCGATTATACAGGAACATTAGATCTTAAGAACATGGAAGAACAAGTAAGATCAAAAAACTATAAAGATTGTAAAGCTAAACACATCGATATTACGGTAAAAAATAATAACAACGATTTCTATGCAACAGATTTTTCCATCACATACAAAAACAGGTCTCATAATT
This sequence comes from Vibrio sp. FF266, assembly GCF_041439695.1. NCBI lineage: Bacteria > Pseudomonadati > Pseudomonadota > Gammaproteobacteria > Vibrionales > Vibrionaceae > Vibrio > Vibrio sp. FF266. The sequence continues at coordinate 49,609 of NZ_JBGOOO010000025.1, read as the reverse complement.
ACTTGCAATTATATAAAATAAAAAAAGACACTCCCGAAATTCGTATAGTACAGCTATCGAGAATACTTAGCTTGTGTAAGCTTTCGTTTTAAACATTCGGGAATTTATAATTAACTCGTTGATAAAAATCACTACAATTACATTGGTGTTATTGTAATAATATATAATTCAACAAAACCTTTAAAATTAACTAGCGCTGACCGACTAGACACAACGATAAATTAATTAAAGAGACTAAACACTTATTTGGTTATAAGTCCGGCACGCAAATCAGCGAACCCGGCTTACTTGCTCGTAGTACTTTCGTTGTTGCAAATACAATAAAATCGCCCATACTCAAATAGTGTCATAGCCAGCTCTGTTCCTAGAGCCAAACAAAGCTTTTGAAGTTGCGGAACAGTACGCCTGAATATAGTCCTCCAATGAGCGAGCCCACTTAAATCCTAACTTCTTGAAAATATCTTCTGATACAAATATATTAGGCCAACTATCTATCACATTGGTAGAAATGGGTACAAAAAAACCGGATATGATATATCATATCCGGCTTCTAAATAACGTGTAGCGTATTCACTACTGTACGTTTATTAGTTCTGCTTTATCAATTGGCTTAAAGCTTAAAACGGCTGATTTCATTTTCTAGTTCATTAGACAGTTCAGAAAGCTGAGCAGCTTGTTCTGCAGCTTGGTGCGCTTCACCTGCTAGCTCGTTAGATACGTCACGGATTCCTTCAGTGTTACGAGTAATCTCAGACGTTACTGACGCTTGCTCTTCTGCAGCAGAAGCGATTTGAGTCGCCATATCACTGATACGTTCAACAGCAGCATGAATTTGCGTTAAGCTAGCGGCCGCTGAGTTTGAGTCATCAACACTGGTTTCAGCAAGCGTTCGGCTATCGTTCATGATACTTACCGCTTTGCCCGTTGTACCTTGCAGTAATTCAATCGTTTGTTGAATTTCTTGAGTTGAACCGTGTGTACGTTGGCTCAAAACTCTCACTTCATCAGCAACAACCGCAAAACCGCGACCTTGTTCGCCAGCACGGGCAGCTTCAATCGCCGCGTTAAGTGCAAGTAAGTTAGTTTGTTCAGCAATGCCTTGAATGTTAGACAAGATAGCGTTGATGCTATTGCCGTGCTCTTCTAGCTCAAGAATCACGTTCGTTGCAACTTGAACTTCTTGTGCAAGGTTTTGGATTGAGCTTTGAGTCTGTGTAACTTGACCCGTACCGTGCTCACACGCGCCAACGGCCTCAGATGAATTCTGTGCAGTTTGATCAGCGTTACCCGCAATCTCTTGTGTTGCTGCAGCCATTTCGTTCACGGCTGTTGCTACCATATTGATTTCGTCTTGTTGCATCTGAATGCGAGCACTACGCTCTTCAGCTTGAGAAGCTGTTTGACGTGCTTGGTTACCCAATGCAGCAGACACTTCACTTAGCTTGAGTACCATGGTGTGCATGTTGCCCACAAAATGATTGAAATTTGCCGCAAGTTTACCAATTTCGTCATCACTTTTAAGCTCAAGACGTTGAGTCAAGTCGCCCTCGCCTGAAGCAATTTCTTCAAGTGCCGCTGAAACGCGGTTTAAGTCGCGGAATAGGAAACTAACCAACATAGAAACCAACACGATAACGATCAGAGTAATTACAACCGCTGTAGTAATGAGTTGCGTAAGAAGTATTGAGTGATTCGCTTCTTCTGTTGCTTTGTCCATCTGAACTGCAAAAATCCAGTTCGTATTAGGCACATTAGTGAAGTAAAGAAGCTTCTCAGCACCGCGCTCTTTGATGATCTCGATGCTACCCGTACGCACTGCGTTTTCGATGATAGGCATAGAAATGTCGTTTGAAAGCTGGCTTACAGGCTTAAGGCTCAGTGCTGAGTCTGGGTGTGCTAGGAATGTGCCGTCAGAGGCATCAATGAGCATTGCGTAAGCGTTGTCACCAACATCTAAGCTGATAACATCGTTGACTAGTTGATCAATAAGTACATCCGCACCAACAACACCAACAAGCTTACCGTTATGACGAACAGGTTCAGCAATCGTAACTAGAAGCGCTTGGGTAATCGCATCTTGATAAGCGGTTGTAATAATTTGCTTACCGGCTGCGTTTGCTTCCTGGTACCAAGGGCGTTGACGAGGGTCGTAATCTGCACGATTACGTTCAGGATGTGAACGGTACATTCCGCCTTCTGGAGTACCTAAAAAGATATCGTCAAAGCCACCCGCTACACGAGCTTGCTTAAGGAAAGGAACAACATCATCCTCTCGTGAAAAGTCATTAAACGCTGATGCGATATCCGTGCGAATATCAATCCAGTTTTTAATACCTTCAGATGCTGCTTCAGATACGCTTTCAGCTCGTTGGTATACGCCATTACGAGTCTCTTCAAATAATTGGTTTGCTGATAACCAAGTCAAGGCTGTTGCCATGACGATAACAGCAGATAGGCTAGCACCTATCAACTTCTGCTTAAGTGTTAATTTCATTAGTAAGTTTCACGAGTGGTGGAAAATCTAGCGAATACTACCCAATTTAAGTAAACGATTCGAGCTATTTCACAGTTTCACATCACATTATATTTGCAATAAAACCAAAAACTTATCTTTCGCCAATTACTTGGCTTTTCGCCAAATTCAAGGCGCCATTTCAACGACAATTTAGACGACATATACGGTTCATCAGGCTGTAAAACGGATACAAAAAAGGCAGGAGAGTTTCCTCTTCTGCCTTTTGTTTTACTTTGTATTCAACTTCAAAAAATGAAAAATCGAATAGTAGGTAGTCTATCTTTTCTCTGTTCGCATACCCATTAGCAAGCTCACACACATCAACAATAGAATGATCGTGAATGGCAATGCGGTTGAGATTGCACCCGCTTGCAGAGCTTGAACGGCTTCAGTACCGCCAACCCACAATAGAGCTACTGCAATCGCACCTTCAAGGAACGCCCAGAACACACGTTGAGGCACAGGCGTATCAACTTTACCACCAGCAGTAATGCTGTCGATAACTAAAGAGCCCGAGTCAGACGATGTAATAAAGAATACGAGAACCAATACAACCGCAATGATTGAAAGCAGAGTACCAAACGGCAATACATCAAACATTTGGAACATTGCCAGTGATACATCAGTTAAGCCATTTTGACCTAGGGTACCAACCTTATTCACGATTTGATCAATTGCCATACCACCGAACACTGACATCCAAATGATAGTCACTGTCGTTGGAACAATCAGTACCGCTGTAATGAACTCACGAACAGTACGACCTTTAGAAACACGCGCGATAAACATACCGACAAATGGAGACCATGAGATCCACCAGGCCCAGTAGAATACAGTCCAACCATGTAACCAAGCTTCATCTTCACGACCGTGAGGGTTACTCAATGGAATGATGTTCTCGATGTATGCCATCAATGTTGTAGGGATTGAACCTAGAGTCACTGCGTAGCCGATTAGAGCTACTAGGATAAGCAGTAGGAAAGCAACCAACATGTTGATGTTACTGATAACTTTAACGCCACCATCAATACCACGAAGTACGGATACGACCGCTAGCAAAGTTACTACGGTAATAACAATGACTTGTAACCCTAAGCCTGCCTCAATGCCGAATACATGCTGAATACCACTTGCCGCTTGTTGCGCACCAAGGCCAAGCGATGTCGCCAAACCAAACAGGGTTGCAAGTACAGCAAGAATATCAACGATGTGACCAGCCCAGCCCCACGCTCTATCACCTAAAATTGGGTAGAAGATAGAACGAATTGAAAGCGGTAATCCCTTGTTGTAAGAGAAGAAAGCCAGTGAAAGCGCCACAACACCATAAATAGCCCAAGGGTGAAGCCCCCAGTGATACATGGTTGCACCGAGTGCTAGTTTTACAGCTTCTGGTGTATTTGCCTCTACGCCAAGTGGCGTTTCATACCAACCTGTGTAGTAAGCCGCAGGTTCTGCGACACTCCAGAACATCAAGCCAATACCCATACCTGCAGCAAACAGCATCGATAACCAAGACATGAATGAGTAATCTGCCGTTGCATCAACACCACCAAGGCGGATTTTACCAAACGGAGAAACAATCAAGCCTAAGCAAAAAATAACGAAAATATTGCCGGACCAAATGAACAACCAATCAAATGAATTGATAATTTGCCATTTAACACCATCCAATGCTGACTTTGCTGAAGCGGTATCTGTAAGCAGCACACCGATCAAGAACAAAGTGATGAGTCCCGCACTGATACCAAACACTGGGTTATGAACGTCAAAACCCCATTTTTGGACGTTATCTTGACCAACAGTGTAATCCGTACTGTCGATACTGTATTTATCTATACCTTTAGTCATTATTCCTCTCTACGGAATACTTATAAGGTCTGTTGACCTCATATCCCTTACTTTCCTGTGACTGAATCACAAACTCGAACATACGATCCAAGTAGTTCAAGCTGTTGTCACGATAATTCAAATACTTGGATGTCTGAAGTTTAGCAGGTTAACTTATTGTTTTCAGTAAACTAGAATCAGTTCGATGGATTTTCAAACAAAATATAGGTAATCACTTATATTTGCGGCGAAAAAAAGGCCGACTAAGTCGGCCTCTATTTGAAAAATACTTTTAGCTCAAAGCACTTTGCTGCTTAACCAATTGATTCTCTGTACGTAAACCAAGAAACAAACTTAGGCACATAAGCAATAATATGAAGGCAAATGGTAGTGCCATTGAGACTGTTCCAGCTTGTAATGCCTGAATAGATTCAGTACCACCAACCCACAGTAGAACCGCCGCAATCGCACCGCCCATCAATGCCCAAAATACACGCTGTGGAACAGGTGCATCGACTTTACCGCCAGAAGTAATGCTATCAATAACCAATGAACCTGAGTCTGATGAGGTGATGAAGAACACCATAATCAAACCAATCGATACCACTGAAAGCACTGAGCTCATTGGCAGCGCATCATAAGTGTGGAATAGAGAAAGTGTAATATCTTGCAGACCATTTATACCAATCTCACCCACTTTATTCGCCACCTGGTCAATCGCAATACCACCGAAAATAGCCATCCAAATGATAATGACAGACGTCGGGATAAATAAGACTGCAACGATGAATTCACGAATTGTACGACCTTTAGAGATACGAGCGATGAACATGCCTACGAATGGTGACCATGAAATCCACCAAGCCCAGTAAAATACCGTCCAACCTTGCATCCATGTTTCATCATCACGACCATGAGGGTTGCTAAGAGGAATAAAGTTCTCAATGTAGCCCATTAGCGCGGTTGGTATCGCCTTAATACCCGCCATGCCACCCGCGATAGTTACGAAGATCAGCAAGCCTAATGCAACAACCATGTTGACGTTGCTTAGAACCTTAACACCACCGTTAATACCGCGAATCACCGACATTGTTGCCAACAGTGTTACCACTGCAATAACAATAAGCTGCATACCAATACCGCCATCGGTACCAAATACATGGTTAATACCGCTTGCGGCTTGCTGTGCACCTAGGCCAAGTGATGTTGCAAGGCCAAACAATGTTGCAAGTACTGCGACAATGTCAACGATATGACCAAACCACCCCCAAGTTCTGTCACCGAGTAGCGGGTAAAAGATTGAGCGAATAGAAAGCGGTAAGCCTTTATTGAAAGTAAAGAAGGCAAGAGACAAAGCAACAACGGCGTAGATTGCCCAACCGTGCAAGCCCCAGTTGTAGATGGTTGCACCGAGTGCCAACTTAGCCGCTTCAGGAGAATACGCTTCAACACCGAGCGGTGTTTCATACCAACCGGTAAAGTAAGCTACTGGCTCTGCCACACCCCAGAACATCAAACCAATACCCATTCCCGCGGCGAATAACATCGACATCCAAGATAGGTTAGAGTGCTCTGCTTTAGCATCATCGCCACCTATACGTATCTTTCCGTACGGGGAGATAATGAGGACAAAACAGAAAAATACGAAAAGGTTCGCAGCCCACATAAAGAAACCATCGAAGTTACCGATGACTTTCCACTTAACGCCATCAAGTGCCGCTTTAGCTGTTTCAGGTTCTGCAACCAAAAGCGCAATCAGGAAAGCAATTATCGCCCCAGCACTGATTCCAAATACAGGGTTATGAACATCAAAACCCCATTTCTGAACATTATCTTGTCCTACGGTATAATCAGTATTATCAATACTATACCTATCCTTTACAGGCTCCATGCATCCTCTCTAATTAGTAGCGCACAATTTGCAACATTGCATTTGGCACTTAAATTTCGAAAGGAAGAATAACAACTCGTCGCAAAAATACTAAAAAACCATCAAAAAACGGGTGTAAACGGCACATTTGGTAATTAAATTACACATTCACTGTAATTTAGCGTAACATCACTCAACAAGCCCAGAGCTAACAGCATACTTGGCAAGCTCTGCCGTAGAGTGAATGTCGAGCTTATGCTTGATATTTTGTCTATGGGTTTCAACCGTTCGGTAACTGATATTTAATCCCTTCGCGATCTCTTTACTGCTCTCCCCTTTAGCCACTAATTTCAACACAGCTTCCTCACGCCTACTCAATGGGTTCTTCACAGATTGTGTGGGAGTAATAGGCTGAGTAAACAAGTTCTGAGTCACTTTTTCACAGAAATAGGTTGAGCCTTGATTGACCGTCTTGATTGCCTGCACCATTTTTTCAGCCGAAATTTCTTTCAACATATAGCCGACAGCACCCGATTGCATCACCTTCATGATGTATTCACGGTTGTTATGCATGGTCAGCATCAGCACCTTAGCTTGAGGATCTTCCTCTTTAATCAGGTGAGTGGCATCAATACCATTCATGATAGGCATGCTGATATCCATCAACACTACATCAGGGCGCTGGTCTTTAACCATTTCAACGGCTTCTAATCCATTGCTGGCTGTACCTATCACGCTAATATCAGGCTCGAGTTCTAATCTCGCCATAAAGCCATCCAGTACCACTTGGTGATCATCTGCAATCACAACTCGAATAACTTCACTCATTCACTAATCCCTCTAGTGTCAGTAACACTGTAATTTCCGTTCCAAAGCCAACCTCACTCATCAATTCAAAGTCACCACCGATGAACTCCACCCGTTCTCTCATGTTACGTAACCCAATACCTCGCTTTTCCATTGCTTTATAGGTATTAAAACCAACCCCATTATCTTGGATGAGCAACTGCAACACATTGCCAATTTGCTGTGCGATAACCGTTACTTTGGTCGCTTGTGCGTGTTTCTCTATATTATTCAGTGACTCTTGCACCACTCGATATAAAGTCGTCGCAGCTTCTGATTTCAACTTTCCCGGCTGCGTATTAAACAAGGTTTCCACTTCAATGCTCGAGTGTGCCTGAAAGTCTAATAACAGCGAAGACAACGCCGCTTCTAAGCCGATATCGTCCAATGAACTTGGTCGAAGTTGATGCGAAATATGCCTCACCTCTTCGATTGCCCGCATCAGTGAATGCTGAGACTTATTCAAATGCGCTTTAAGGTCTTCGCTTTGTAGCTTATTACCGAGCAGTTCTAAGTGACAGCGACTCGACACTAATAATTGGTTAATACCATCATGCAACTCACGCGCTAGATGCTTCTTTTCGTCCTCTTGAAACATCACCGTCTTATGCGCCAGTTCCTTCAAGTTGTTATCCGCTATCCGATGTTCATGCATGTTAATAGCCAAGGTCAGTACAATGATGACCGCGACCGTCACACTCAGAATCACCACAATCGAAAAGAACGTGGTTTCAATATTCTTGTTAATTGCGGCCTGCATCGAGGCCACTTCTTGATGCACGTCTTCAATATACAAACCCGTGCCAATCATCCAATCCCAACGTTCTAACCAAGCCGCATAGCTCAGCTTAGAGACCACTTCGCCGGTTGAAGGCTTTTGCCACAGGTATTGGTGAAATCCTCCGCCTGTTTGTGCTTCTCTTAACAAGGCTTCTATCAGAAAGTCGCCATCTTCATCTTGCAGTTGAAGTAAGTTTTGCCCTATCAACTCTGGCTGGATTGGATGAACCAAATTGGTTCCGTGGCGATCATACGCAAAGAAGTAACCGTCAGAGCCATACCTTAGTTTAGACAATATGGTTCGAACTTCTCTTTTGGCTTGTGCTTCTTGGATATCGGGATCGTTGTAGATATGTTCGATGGCATCAAATGCGAGATCAACAGTGTCTTTGAGGGCGTTTTCACGCGACTTTATTAAGCTGTCTCGGAAGATTTCGACCTCTTTCTCACCCAACGTCTTAGTTTGGTGTAACGAGATCCAACTAATGCTCGCCGTTACAATCAGCAACGGGAGTAGCGTCAGCAAAATCAGCTTAACTTTTAGAGGCATTCCTTTTCCTCACAAAAAACGGCTTATTGAACATCAATAAGCCGTTTTACTTTATCAATTTATGGATAGCCGTTGAAACATATCATTCACATTCTAGGCTTCACTCACATTCCATAGAAAGATGGGAAAGCGAGAAGTGATCCAAGTACGAGGATTTGAATCAAAATGAAAGGCATCACGCCTCGGTAGATATCCTTGGTAGTCACACCTTTTGGTGCCACCCCTTTTAGATAGAACAAACTGAAGCCAAACGGTGGCGTCAAGAATGAGGTTTGAAGGTTCATCGCGATAAGGATTGCGAACCAAGTCATGTTGATTCCCATCAGTTCAGCAACAGGCGCAATAATCGGCACAATGATGAAACAGATTTCTACGAAGTCGATGAAGAAACCCAGAATCAAAATCACCAACATGGTAATGATCAAGAAACCCCACTTCTCACCTGGCAGTTGTAGCATCCACTCTTCAACTAGATAATCACCACCAGTGTAGGTAAACGCCATTGAGAATGCCGTTGCACCCAACAAAATAGCAAATACCATTGCCGTTACTTTCACCGTCTCTTTAGAGGCGTCATACACCATCGACCAACTAAACTGACCGTAGAGCAAAGCGAGTACCATCGCACCCGCACCACCCAGAGCAGCAGACTCTGTCGGCGTAGCAACACCCGCAAAGATAGAGCCCAATACGACAATAATCAGCGCGAGTGGCGGTATGATTGCTTTCAATGCGTTGATGACTTCTTGTTTACGGCTGATGGAATCATCACGCTCAATTGGTTGAGCGGCTTCAGGGTTAAGCTTCGCGTATATTAAGATATAAACGATATAAGCCCCCACTAACATCACGCCCGGCCAAATCGCGGCTTGGAACAAGTCACCTACCGGAACACCCAATACGTCCCCCAATAGAATCAAGACGATGGATGGCGGAATGATTTGCCCTAACGTACCAGACGCACAGATGGTGCCGCAGGCTAAGCCTTTGTCGTAGTTGTACTTGAGCATGACGGGCAACGAGATAAGCCCCATTGCCACTACTGAAGCACCCACTACCCCTGTTGATGCGGCAAGTAGTGAGCCCACCAGCACGGTCGAGATAGCAATACCACCTCGAACACCACCAAACAGTCGTCCCATAGACTCAAGTAACTGCTCAGCAAGCTTAGTCTTTTGTAGAACAAGTCCCATGAAAACAAACAATGGAACGGCCATCAGCACCGTATTTTCCATGATTGATTGAATTCGATATGGCATGAAGGCAAACATTTCGATGCCTTCCGCCCAAACACCAAAGATTAGCGCGATACCACCAAAGGTAAACGCCACCGGGAAGCCTAGTAAAAGTGCAAACAAGGCTACGAAAAACATTACTATTCCAATCATGTTCAGCCTCTACTTATTCTTTGTATGAATATTGTTTGCATGCGTGTTATTTGCATGGATGAGATGGGGATTAAAAATTTTGTTCAACGAGTGCAGGATCAAACCGACTCCGCTGAGTGCCATCAAGAAAAATGACAGTGGAATCATGGCTTTGATGATCCATCGATATGGCAGGCCACCCGGGTCACCTGAGGTTTCGCCGAGGTTATAACTCTCTTTGGCAACATCAATACCAAACCAAGCAACCAGCAAACAGAAAGGCATCAGAAAGATCAGTGTGCCTAGCAGGTCAATAATGGCTTGCGCTTTAAAGCTCAATTGTTCGTAGAACACGTCTACTCGAACATGACCACCTGCCTTGATGGCATAAGGAACACCTAATAGAAAAACGGCGGAGAAAAGGTGCCATTCCATCTCTTGGAAAGCGATTGAGACATCATTGAAGGCATATCTCATGACAACGTCATACACAACGTTAGCGATAAGTAGAATGAACAACATACTGGAAAGCCATCCCAGTGCATCACCGATACGATTAAACAGGCGTTCAATATAAATTAGACTTCGCATTCCCGACTCCATGGAATTTGAAAAGACATCGCGCAGCACAACTAACCCAAACTAAAAACGATTCAGTTTATAGCTAGCAATAGGCACGACGTAGAAAGGGTTCTTGGGCATTTAATTATTATGGTTAAAATGAACCCGCCGCTTAGTCACTCTTAGTTACCTAACAAGAATAGCTTTGGGTTCATTTAGCTTCAGTTCAAAAACTGTCGATTATTTCGCTTGGCTATTTAAATAAGCTCTGTGTGAAATATCCGTCCATGAACGTACTTGCTCTAGGTAGCTTGCTTGTGAAGCTTGAATCTCTTTCGCCAGCTCATCTTTCTCAGCATGTGCAGCAAGTAGGCGATCGTTCGCTTCTTTCAGCGCCGACATTACTTCTGGCGGGAAATCTTTAACTTGTACGTCTGGGTATTCTGTTTTCATTGAAACCCAGTTCTTGCCACTTTCGTGCGTTGCTTGTGTGTACATGTCGTAAGCCGCCGTACGCATTGCAACACGCAAGATTTCTTGTAGGTCTTCAGGAAGCTTGTTCCATGTACGCTTGTTCACTAGGAATTGAAGCTCTGAACCCGGCTCATGCCAACCGGTGTAGTAGTAAGGCGCGATTTTGTGGAAACCCATACGCAAATCAAGAGATGGACCTACCCACTCTAGTGCATCGATTGTGCGACGCTCTAGAGATGTGTAAAGCTCACCTGGGGCAATATTGGTAGGTTTAGCGCCTAGCTCCGCTAGAATCTCACCAGCAAAGCCAGGAATACGCATTTTCAGACCTTGTAGGTCTTCCACACTGTTGATCTCTTTTTGAAACCAACCGCCCATCTGGATATCCGTATTACCACCTGGGAACGACATCAAATTATGTGGAGAGTAAACCTGCTCCATCAACTCCATACCACCACCGTGATAGAACCACGCATATTGTTCAGCTGGCGTCATACCGAAAGGCATAGAAGTGAAGTAAAGCGTGTTTGGAACTTTACCTTTCCAGTAGTAAGAGCCTGAGTGCCCCATGTCGTATTGACCAGACTTAACCATGTCAAAAACGCCAAGCGGTGCTTTGTGTTTGTTCGCAGAATCGATTCTGATTTGCAGTCGACCGTTCGACATTTTCTCAGCCATCGCAGCCATGTTCTTCGTCGCGTCACCGAATACAGGGAAGTTTGGTCCCCATGTTTCAGCAAGCTTCAAGCGATAAACCTTATCAGCAGCAGTTGCACCAGTAGCGACCAAAGCTAAACAAGCCGCTGCAGTAACTGCAACGTTTTTAAAAACTCGTGTGAGGGAGTTAGAAATGAGACTCATATTCACGTCCTTTGTTGGGTTAACACTCTTTCTATGAGCATTTTTTATGATTCAACATAAGAGTGCACCGTGATGTAGCAACAAGATATCAGGGAGAGCACGCACGACGGACTCACATAAACTGCGTATTAGACCAAAGGATTACGTAGAACTACGTAGGAGATAATTTAGCGATGTCGATTTTAAAGGCTCTGGGAGATTCGTTAGGGTAATTAGTATTGATAAATACCTAAGTAGTTATAGTGAAACTGCATTAACAATTGATTTCCATTTCGTGAGGAAGCTCTATTCTCGTCACACATCGAATACGCACTTAAATGCATTTATCCATATAAATCAAAGTTTCAGAGAATTAGAGGTCCTACTTTGGTGCCTACTGATTCGAAACATGGGACACGCGAAAGACAGGTGAATAACGGAAGAGGTCAGCCGATTGGAAGTAATTCTTCTGGGGCTAGGTTCGAATATGAGTATGGGGTCGAGTTTAGGATTTAGGATTTAGGATTTAGGATTTAGGATTTAGGATTTAGATTAACATGATCCGCCAGATACAAAAAAGCCTCGAAAATCGAGGCTTAAAAACTTAACGAAGCGAATGTAATCCCACAGGATTAGATAGCTTTGTAGATAACCTTGTTACCTGCAAGTTGCTCTTTCGCTACTAGGTTTTCTTCAAGAAGTTTTTTCAATGCGCCTGTTGCCCATGAAGCTGCTTTCGCGTCTTCTTGACCAGCTGCTAGGCCGATACCTTTAGGGTTAATGCCTTCAGCATTGCTAACAACGATGTCTAGAACTTGTTGTTGCTTAGGAGTCAGTGCTACTGCAACTTCTTTAGTTGCTGCTACTGCTTTCTCTACCGCTGGTTTTGCTGCTACAGTTTTTTCTGCTACAACTTTCTCTGCGACAGGCTTCGCTTTTTTCGGCGTTGCCACTGCTTTAACTACAGCCGCTTTAGTGCGTTTCTGCAGTTTAGCCTGCACCTTACGCTTATGAGCAAGTCTCATTGAATATTTCTCCAGTTCACTGCTCTTTTCGCAGTGGTGAAAATTTGAAGCGCGATTTATACCAAAAAACCGGAGCTATTTGTAGAGTGAAGCGTCGAAAGTCGACGAAAAATACCGATATTGTCTACTAGCGTCTATTATTTAATCATCGACTTATCAATTCAGGGTCATATACACTGGTTATCCATCCAGACAAAAATATGAAAATTTGGTGTTGCCTATGGACACTCGTCACCTTACAAATTTCTCTTTGCCTTCATTCAAACGTTCGTATCGTATTCTCGCCATCATTTTAGGCTTCGTTTGCTTGATCGTTGCGCTCTACAGTGACAACCCAAAGTTACTGATCGTGGGTGCTTTTTGCATTATTGCCCTACTAGGAACTGGCTATTATTTAATGTTGCGCAGCAGAGTGATCTTCACCCTCACACCGACTCATTTTCAGCAGCATTTTTATAAAGGCGGGTGGGTTTTAAAATGGAATAACATCCAAAAGATTGGGCTTTGTACCTATGAGCAAGATGGATGGCACCAACCTCTTCCTTGGATTGGTATCAAGGTTAAAGATTACTCGCCCTACCTCGATTCGATTTGCCCTAAAATCACTTGTGAATTACTGCTCAGCCAACGAGCACTTTTGTACTTGGGAGCGAAGCAAGCGGGTAAAGAATCGAACTTTGAAGATATGGTTTTAGACTCATCGCACTACCACACTCGTTGTACCGAAAACGGGTGTGTGGAATTAAGCCAATATAAAGAATCAAAGAATACCGACGAAGTGAGTTTCAGCACTCAACAAACGCAAATGGATGCGGATTCATCCGATAAAGCAAATAATCACAACGCGGTGATTAAAGATTATTCAGGATTACAGGCGATGCTTGCGAACAGGATGAAATATCAAAGAGGCTTCCACGGGTATGACATTTTCATATCAACACATGATCTGAATATCAGTGGGGAGGAGTTTGTTGGACTGGCTCGACGCTACTTGGCGGCAGCCGAACGTCTTTCTGATTAAAATTAAACAGGTTTAAAAGTAAAACCGCACGCAATAAAAAAGCTTAGCTTCCGTAACAAAAGCTAAGCTTCATTTTCAATCGTTCTTATATTAAATCAAAGATTTAATTAATAAATAGGCATCTCGTCGGCAACGAATGGATTTGATGCGCGCTCACGACCAAATGTAGACTCTGGACCATGGCCCGGTACAAATGTCACGTCACTGCCTAGCGGCCAAAGTTTAGTCTTGATTGAAGCAATTAGCGTGTTGAAATCGCCTTGCGGGAAATCCGTGCGACCAATAGCACCGTTAAATAAAACATCACCAACAAACGCCATACGCGCTTGCTCACTGAATAGCACGACGTGACCCGGAGTATGACCCGGCGTGTGAATCACATCGATAACTTGGTTACCAAAAGTCACTTTGTCGCCCTCTTCTAACCAAGTGTTTGGTTCAAAGGCTTTACACAGTGGGAAGCCGAACATCTGGCTTTGATTCTCTAGGCCTTGAAGCCAAAAGTTATCGGCTTTATGTGGGCCAACAATGTTCACGTTCAAGATTTCAGCAAGCGGTACTGTTCCGCCCACATGGTCTAGGTGACCGTGAGTCAATACCAAATTCACCACTTTAACACCTAACTCTTCGATGATAGCAGCCAGTTGCTGAACATCACCGCCCGGATCGACAACGATGCCTTCCATTGTCTCATCACACCACACAATTGAGCAGTTTTGAGAGAACGAGGTAACAGGGACAACTTGATACTTAAGAGACATATACAAACCTTAGAGGGCAAACTGAAATTTGGGCAAACTATGACATTGGATGTCTACTTTGACAAGTACCTAGCATTCGCTCGTAAATTCAGCTTAACGCTACCAACTGCGTGCTGGACCTGTATCAATATGGATAAAATTGCTACGTGCATAATAACCGACACCACCCGCATTCAAGCTTTTAGCAACGTCTCTTAATTCTTTTAGGTTAACGCCATCAATACGGAAATCGATCGCTTTACCTAACATGTGGTAGCTCTTCTTGGCTACGCCACTCGACTTTGAGCGCAGTGCTTCATTGGTCGCTGGAGAACGGTAACCAGAGATGATTTGAACTTCTTTTTGAATACCCAGTACATTTTGAATCTGAGTGATCTGATCAAACAGGTTCTTATCCATTGGATGAATCTCATTACGACGGAAATCACGGCACAGTTTGCTTAGACGAGCCATTTCATCACCAACATAGTTAGTACCATCGAAATAACAGGTCTCTAATCGTTCACCTGTGTGAAGATTGTTCATGCTAATCGTTCTTGGTTGATCAGGGTATGAAGCAAAAGCGATAGAAGGAGTAATTGAGGCGACAACAGCAGTACCACCAGCGTAAGTCAGAAACTGACGGCGTGAAAATAAACTTTGAGACATACAGCAAAAAAACCAATTAGATCGAACGAAAAATGCACGATACATAATGGAAATTGCTGCGTCAACGTACAAAAACCGCCCAAAAGGTTAGTTATTGATCCACATTATAATTTTATCAATAGAAGCTTGGTTGTCATTTTTTGGTCAAGATCACCCTTATTGGCTTCAATGATGGTTAACCACCCTCTTTATCATATTGGTAGATGTCACCACGATACTGTATGCCCCCTTCTTCAAACAGCACGGTTTGATAGATGATATGCACGGGGATTCGCTTCTTGAGGCGAACCTTAGTATTAGGAGCAAGATCGTTACTTTGGTTAGGTACTTTCCTTACCTTGGTGGCAAACAACAATTCAGCCAATTCCTCTGCATGTTCGACACGTATACAACCTGAACTGTAAGCACGGAAGTCATCATTAAACAGGCCTTTACTTGGCGTATCGTGCAGATAGATAGCTCGCTTGTTGGGTGTGTTGAACTTGTACAAACCTAGTGCATTACGTGAGCCTGCCTGTTGACGCATTCGATATGGGAACGAATTGAAATTGATGGTCTGCCAATCGATATCTGTGGTGTCGACGGTTTCCATGGTGCGCCAACCATCAATCACTTGGAAGTTGTGTGTCTCTAGGTAGCTTTCATCCGCTTTTACTTTAGGCAAGATGTCTTTGACCATGATTTTCCATGGCACATTCCAAGTAGGATTTAAGATAACCGAATCTAGGTTTATCTCTAAAAGCGGTGTTTTTCGCGACTTTCTGCCCACGACCACTTTGGACTCAAAGACCTCTTCACCATCTTCCCAATACTTCATATCAAAACTAGGGACATTGACGACGATGAGAGAGTCTCTGTCTCTTGGCCACAAACGAACACGTTCGGCATTGAGAGCCAGCGAAGTCAATCGTTCATCAAAGCTCATGTTGATCCATTTGATCGTATCCGGCCCGACGATCCCATCGTCTGTAAGGCCGTGCATTCGCTGAAAAGACTTAATTGCCGATTGCAGATCTTGGTCAAATACAGGGAAATCGACCGCGATCATCGAGGTATCAACACCAACCAAAGCAATGCGTTCAACAAGAATGGTTTTGTCTGAAAGCTCATCACCTAAGCGTTTCAACCCTTTCTGTCTGTATCGCTCTATATTGAGTTCAGACGCAGTTTCTAGCACGGAGTAGGTCGCCTTGAATTGGTCAAAATCCCCAACAGGCGGCGCATAGGACAATACCATTTCTAATAAGTAATCATTGGTGACACTGCTTTTCAATCTCATCAGGATATGTGGAGAAGGCGCAGGCAACTTGGAATGCAGCTTGCCCGAGAAATACCACTCTTTACCGGCAAGTGGCGCATTCTCAACGTAGCTTAGGTAATAAATAAAGGTATCGGTTAATAAGATGTCCAACTCTTGCCATTGCCCACGAGTTTGATAGTGGCGGATTTGCTTAAGTTGTCGTTCAAAAAGCGGGGCCATTTGCGATTGTTCGAGAAGTGACAACTGGAATTCAAACGCCTTAACAAGTTCAGGCGAATCCCAAAGAATAGGAAGAGATGAGTCTTGATAAATACTTTGGGTAAGCTCTGGATAAATCAGCATAAAAGAGAGCTCTGAATCAGCCGGAATAAATCGGCTCTCGTCAGAACTCGTATAGCTCCATGCATGCACAGAAACTAACACCAATAATCCACAGAAGTATTTTGCTAACATGCTTAACCCCATCACCAATCATCTCATAAGTATGGCAAAGAAATAGGAGTAAGCATGTTATTTTTTAAGGGGTTTTATGAACTAGATTGCACTCCAATGGTTATCCCACTGGACCGATGATTGCTGAGTTGATTTCTCATAAGGCTTGTGTTGGCTCACCACACTGCCCGCTCCAGAGCTGAGTCGAAATTCACCATCAAGCAGCACGGCACCAGAAGCATCAGACAGCGCAGATAGCTCTACCAATTCTTGGGTTTCTTTAGACCAAATACCGTAGCAGTTGCCTCTTGGCGAAGTCGCAATAATCCAATCATCTGACGCCGCAATACTGGCGATATAGTGATTGAACCTTGCCCATTGCTCTGGTTCTGCATTCAGTGATTCAAACTGCCCACCTTTAGTATGCATCGCCAACAGCGAAGGATACTCGTCTGGCTCGCCACGATATTGCTGACCACAAAGTACAGTTTCAGCACCATCATGGGCTAAGTGTCGAATGCTCAGCTTCTTATCCAACAATTCAACCTGATCAAGCAGCACACCTTCAGGTGAAACATAACTTAAACTCGGTTGCATTGAATTCAAGTTTTTCGGTGTTCTACCGTCAGTATGAACGCCGCCAACACCAATCGCGAGATTACCATCCGGCATGATGATCACTTCATGAGGGCCAATACCAAAGCCAGTGAACTCCTCGACCTTACGATAGCCTTGTGAGACATCGTAAACACCAATCACACCTTGGCTGCTGTCCGTTTTCCCTTCCGTGGCATACAGTAACTTGCCATCTAATGAGTAAACGCCATGACCATAGAAGTGGCGATTGTTACCTTTCACGACCATCTTGATCTGCTGACCATTTTTATAGTCAAACACCATAAAATAGTCACCAGGACGACGAGCAAAAACCACCGCATGTGATGATGTTGGGCAAATCGCGACGCCATGCCCACGATCTGGGATCGGCAGTTGACTCAGCGGCATACCATATTCGTCAGCCACAACCGCTGAATATTGGCCACGACCATTAAGCGCACAGCCGATCAGTTGAGGATCATTAGATGTGCTTGCTGCGCCAGAGCGACTAGCGCAGCCAAACGGAAGTACAGGTACAGCTGCACAACCCAGTGCAGCCTTGAGTAGCGTTCTTCGTGTAGTATCAGTCACCATCGGTAGCATTAAATCCTATTACCACGCCAAGCTCTATCGCCACTTCTTCATGAATCAAGTACTTCAAACGTTCTAGTTTGTTGTATTGAGTCAGCACATTTCGGTAGCCCTCTTTGCTCTGCAGCAACTCGAACAAACTAGAGTCTGTAGGCCAAGTATCTAGCGTTAGCGTGAACTGATCAGCAACACGATCAGCCAGGTCGTTTAAGCCCTTCTCTCTCAACAAGCGATCTAAGCCATTGCCATCGGCAAGGTACAAATTCTGAAGTGCTGCTACATTCGCTTTTAGTTGAGTCATTGAGGTTTGTGCACGCCATGATTCTGAGAAGTAAGGACGCGGATGACCGATTTTAGCCATTGGGCGACTCAGCTTTTTCATGCTGTAATCAAGTTGGTTGGTCAATAAAGCGATGTATTCAGACTCCCAACGAATCTCGTCTAACGCTAACCAAGGGTTAACCTGCCATGCCTGTGCAATCGAAGATGACTTAATCGTTAAGTTTTCAGTAATCGCTTGTGATGATTGGCAGCCTAGTGTTTTGTCTTGAAGCAGTGGCGATTGCTCGTCATAAAGCGACCATTCCAACGCGCCTAGCCCTTGAACGGTAACACTCTGTTGCGCGATTTCGTCTTGAGACCATGCTTTATCCTGCTGAGTCAATTGACGCATTTTAAGACCGGTGGTGTTCTTCTTATCTGGCCAAAATTGAATATTCCAGCTCTCTTCAAGTGCCGCTGTTGGGCCTCTTTCTTGTCCTTGCAGTGCCATCCAACTGTTCATGGTGAGCTGCCACTGATTTTTCAAAGCATCTAACTCAACATCATTAGTTTGGCAGTAACACTGCATCAAGACTTCTAGCTCGTTGGCTTGCTTGGCGAATAGGACGGCTGAATCAAACTCTTGTTGATACACACTGCGACTGATGTGATCGGTCGTATCTGCTTGATAAGAAACACCATTAACCTCAGATGAAGCAGCTTGCTCACCCGATGATTGGCAGCCTGCCATGATTAATACCGACAAAGGCATTAACAAAAATTTATGCGTCATGCTGTTACCTTACTTCCTAATTTTTCTTTTAATTATATGAGTTCATTAAATACCAAACGACCGCTGAACTCGTATTCCTACACGTTCAGCGGTTGTGTTCTTTGGGTTAACTCGATCTTTGAATGTCTGAA
This sequence comes from Vibrio sp. FF266, assembly GCF_041439695.1. Classification (NCBI taxonomy): domain Bacteria; kingdom Pseudomonadati; phylum Pseudomonadota; class Gammaproteobacteria; order Vibrionales; family Vibrionaceae; genus Vibrio; species Vibrio sp. FF266. The sequence goes on along the minus strand of NZ_JBGOOO010000025.1, from coordinate 30,458 downwards.
TCTCAGACCGACTATAACGAATTCAAAAACGCCAGTAGTGCTTCACGCTCAGTGGCATTCAAAGACAGAACGTTTTGTTTCGCCATTTCTGCTTCACCACCGTGCCAAAGTACCGCTTCCATAACGTTTCTTGCGCGACCGTCATGAAGCAGGAACGTATGACCATTCACTTCTTTGGTATAGCCTAATCCCCATAATGGCGTCGTACGCCACTCTTGGCCATTGGCAAGATATTCAGGGCGATTGTCGGCTAAGCCTTCCCCCATATCGTGCAACAACATATCGGTATACGGACTGATTAATTGCTTAGACAATGCAGGTAACCCTTCACGCTCTGCTGTGCGAATTTCAGCTTGGTGGCAACTCTGACAACCAACGTCTTTGAATAATTTTTTACCTTGCACTACAGCAGGCTTATCGACGTTGCGACGAATAGGGACCGCTAAATGCTGCGAATAAAACTCAACGAAGTCTAATATATTATCACTGACTTCTGGCTCGCCACCATTTAGGAAATCATCACAGGTTGATTGCGCTGATGTGCAGTTTTCATTCGGGAATAAGCGACTCGTTAAGCCCAAATCACCGTTAAACGCAGCCGCATTTTGCTGCATTAGGTTTGGCTGGCCAGCTTTCCAACCGAATCGACCCAACGCCATATCGTTAGTTTGAACATCAAGAACGTAGTTCGCTTTGCCTGAAACACCTTGCTTGTCGGCCAACTGCTGTTTAGCAAATCCGAGAATCGTTTCTTGCGGGATGCTTTCAAGTAAACCAAGGCCAATCATTGGCGGCGCAACACGAGCTGAAAACTCAGTTTTAGGATGCATCTCGCCAAAGGCAAGATCAGTAATCTTTAAAATTGGTTTACGCAAAGTAACGACTGTACCGTCTTTGAATTCAACAGGAACATCGGTGTAGCTGATGTTCACTTTGCCCTCGGGTTTTACACCTTGAAGCGCGAAATCTTGTAACTGGCCACCGTAAGTTGGTTCAGGAATACCACCATCACGAATGAAGGCTTGTCTCTGCTCTGGCGTTTCGGCTGGAATACTTAAGCGAACTAACATTGAAACCGCGTTCTCATCGCCTTTTTCAGGCGCATGACCACGACCATCTTTAATATGGCAGTTTTGACAACCGTTGGTGTTGAATAGTGGGCCTAACCCATCACGCGCATCGGTTGATGAGGGTGCAGGTACCCAAGGGTTTCTAAAGAAGCTGTTACCTACGCTGAAATCCAAACGTTTGCTCATTGGAAGGTTGGCTGCAGGAAGAGAAAAAGCATTCGCTCCCTCTTTCTTCACAGTCGTTTTACCACCAGAGTAAGTTTCATGGGCATGTAATGGCGATAAGAAAAACAGTGCGGTTAATAGTGAGGCTGATAGATACGACTTCATACATTGCCTTGCGGTGTTTTTGATTTTAGTTTTTATGTGGGAGTAACTTTTTTGAATAACAAACAATTAAGGGCTCAATGAGAGCCCTTAATTGTTTTCGTCTCGGGTTCTTAGAACTCGTGATCAGCCGTGTCTGGGTTAAGGCTATCAATACCAATAACACCAGCGGCACGCTCAATCGCAGCCGTTTGAGACACTAGAGCAACAATTGTTTTGTTTACTAGTGCATTACCTGCAGCGTTGTCAGCAGCAATTAGCTGATCGAAGTGCTGGTTATTTTTCTCTGCAGAAACAACAAGCTGACCAACTTGTGCACGTGCTAGATCAAACTGCTTTTGAATCTCTTTCGCAGCTTGCTCGTCTTTTTGTTCAACTAGGTCAAACAGGCTAGGGCCTGAAAGTAGAGAACCATCTTCACGCTTGTACAAGCCAGTGTATACGTTGTAGATACCTTGCTCGTTGTAGTAGTGAGAGTTGTGCGTGTTATCAGAGAAACAGTCGTGCTCATCTTCAGTAGAGTTTGCTTCTAGTGCAACCTTCATACGCTCACCCGCTAGTTCACCTAGAGACAGTGAACCCATGCCAAATAGCATTTTACGTAGGCCGTTGTCGCTAGATTCAGAAAGAAGCTCTTGACGGTAGTTACCTTTCTCGCCTTCAGCCCACTGTTTTTCCATCCATTCTAGATCTTGGATAAGAAGTTCAGCTGATGCTTTTAGGTATGCGCCACGACGGTCACAGTTACCGTTAGTACACTCAGCGCCAACAACGAAGTCAGTGTAAGCACGCTCACCTGCACCGCTGTTTGTGCCGTTTAAATCTTGACCCCAAAGTAGGAATTCAATCGCGTGGTAGCCAGACGCTACGTTTGCTTCAGAGCCACCGATCTCGTTGAGATCTGCAATTAGTTCTGGAGTAATGTTGGTTGCGTCTACCGTTGTCTGACCAATTTGGAAAGTTTTATTAGCAACGATGTTTGCGCTAGCGCCTTCGTTACCAAGCTCATATTGGTAATCAGTCGAAACGTAATCGATTAGGCCTTCATCAAGTGGCCATGCGTTCAATTGGCCTTCCCAATCGTCAACAACAACGTTACCAAAGCGGAATACTTCTGACTGTTGGTAGGGTACGCGAGACTCAAGCCAAGCTTGTTTTACTTGTTCGAAATTGCCAGCAGAAGGAGAAGCTAAGAAGGTATCAATAGAAGAGTTCAACGCTTTTGCTGTAATTACTGAATCTGCAAACACGGCATGAGCAATATCTGCGTAATGTTCTACAACTTGATCTTGAGTTACTGCAGCGAAAGAAGAAGCAGAGGCAAAAAGGAGTGACGAAGTTACGGCTTTTGTCACTAAAGATTTAATAGTCATGAAGCATCCTTGTTGAGCTTTAAATTATTATTCGTAGTAATAGTGCAAACCATTATCATTTGCACTACGGATTGGAATAATACAAACTTACAATTTTATTGCAAGATAAATACAAAAAAACCTCACATATGTGAGGTCTTTAAACATTTTTATGTTAAGCGCAACAAAGAGGCTAATCAGATATCCAGATTATGCTTACCGTGTGAGACTTTTGCCTTCAGGTAGCTTTCATTACCCGACTTAACATGAGCAGAGGTGTTCACCACTTCTTCAATCTCAATACCAAAAGATTTCAGCTCATTGATTTTCTTTGGGTTGTTAGTGACTAGGCGAATTTTTGTGGTTCCTAAAGCACGAAGCATTTCTGCCGCTTCAGTAAAATCACGCAAATCGTCACCGAAACCTAGATGGTTATTGGCTTCGTAAGTGTTCATACCTTCACTTTGCAGGCGGTATGCATCGATTTTATTGTATAAACCAATACCACGACCTTCTTGGCGTAAGTAAAGAATCACTCCACCCGTCTCACCCATAATTCTAATGGTTTCGTCTAGCTGCTCACCACAGTCACAGCGAGAGGAATGGAAAACATCACCAGTCAGGCACTCAGAGTGCATACGAACAAGAGGTATGTCTTGTGTCTTGTCTGCTGATTTAAATATCACAGCAACATGCTCTTTATCTGTTTTCAATCCATGAAAAGACAGAAGTTCAGCATCAATACTGCTTGTTACCCCTACTTTGAAATCTATTCTGGCACGCACTTCCGCCATAGCTATACTCACTTGAAAATTCGATGTATTTAACAACACTACATTATATGTCTAGGCAATATTTTGTAGCTAACTATCTAATGATAGACACTATGAGGCTGTTAACAATTTTTTTCAAGGTCGACCATGCACTAATTGTTATATTATAACAATAATTTTTCAGGTAACAAAAAACCCCACATTGGGATGACCAGCATGGGGTTATAAATTAATCAGTTGCGGCTAAGGCTACGATTTTTTACAGAACGATTAACTTATTTGAGTTTGCTTCCAGATGACAAGCTGAACCCAAGCGTTCTCTAATTCGGTTAACTCTTCTTGAGTAAGCGTAGAAATGCTCGACTTTGCACTGTATTTTTCTGCCCATTTGTCAGATCGGACACGAGTATGGAACTCTTTCTTTAAATTTGAGATTACGTTATCCACAGATACATCCTTATATAACAGTGCTTAGCCTTTATAATCCTTTAATGTTACAAAATACAGGTCAATTGGTAAACAGTAATACATAATTTTTATGAGCTCTTTCTAACACTTTTTACTGATAGATATATAAATAAGAGAAATAATACGCTCGGAAGTAGCCAAAGTAATAAGTTTGAAACACTCATTGCTGGTTTATAGAGCACAAATTCACCGAACCTTTCCGTCATATATTGAGTAATTTCATTATTACTCTTCCCTGCTTTCACCATATTGAATACAACGAGGCGTAAGTCTTTTGCAATTGGAGAGTTCGACTCAATCAGGTTTTGATTCTGGCATTGCGGGCAACGTAGGTTTTTTGCCAATGTAATAGCGCGCTGCTGTTGTTCTGGGTTTTCAAACTCAAACAGTTCAACTTGAATACTCGTGTCCTTATTACTGGCTGTAAACAGATCTTCTGCCAAAGTCGGAAAACTAATAACCATAAGCGTAGACAGCACAACGAGTGCTTGTATTAAAGGCTTCATCATCCATTCGCACCATCAAAATACATCGCAAGTTCTTCTTGCCACACTGATTCGTTGATCACGCCCAGTAACTTCTTAATGATTTGGCCGTCAGCGTCGACCAGATACGTTTCAGGAGTACCGATTACGCCGAGTTCTAACGCTAGCTTACCTTGAGGATCACTGATCACCGTTGAGTACGGATTGCCATCGCTCGATAACACATTGATCGCTGCCCCGGAGTTATCTCGATAATTGAGCCCAACAATTGGAATACCTTTATCATGAAGTTTGAGCAAAAAAGCGTGCTCAGTTTTACATATACCGCACCACGAAGCCCATACATTAACCAGTTGATAAGGATGCTGAGTGACATCAGCCAACGTAATTTCCTGTTTACTACTGATGCCTTCACTATTCGCTAACGCAGTAGATATGAATTCTGGAAATGCCCTTTTTTGCTCCGACACAATCGTCGATTGCTGCTTATTATTGAGCGCAAAGGCAAAACCCAACACCACCATTAATGCCAAGATAATTAACGTGATGAGCTTGTTACGAACGCTGGTATGCATACTGTGACGCCTTAACGGTTTTCTTTTTACGATGACTCAATGAGAGTAAAGCGCCAAGAATGGAGAACAACCCACCAAACCAGATCCAGCGTGCATACGCCTTGTACTGCACTCGAAATGCATAAGCGGTGGAATCTACTTTCTCGCCCATGGTGATATAAACATCGCCATGCCAGAACCACTTCATTGCAGGCTCACTCATGTTCATGACTCGAACTTGGTAGTGTCTTCTTTCTGGCGCTATGGTAAAGCTTTTATCGCCGGCATCTAAGTTTAGTATCGCCTTCTCTGCGGTAAAATTTGAGGCGACATAAAGCTCGGTATCACGATGAGAAAGCGTCCAATCCATGAACTCTACTTGTGCGCCTGGGCTTAGTTTATAGCTGCGCTCAAATGAGTGATAGCTATTCATTGCAGCACCTACAGCGAGTACTGCAACCCCGACATGAGCAAAGGTCATCACCCAGACTTTGCGTTGGAACTTAGAACTTCGGGTAACCACTAAGCCGTAAATATGCGTCAGTAACACCCAGAATGCGAGGCCCCAAGTCAGCAGTGCCATCATTTGGGTCTGCTCGACTTGCAAAGCGTAACAGGCGAACCCTAGACCAATAGATACTAGAGCGATCAGCGTAATAACACCTTTAGTCGCTTGAGGTTTAATACTCAGCAAAGGGGCTAAGCCGACGACGGCTAACGCAAGCAAAGCCAAAGGAGCAATCAACAAATTAAAGTAAGGCGCACCTACCGATATGTTCCCCAACCCAAGCAGTTCAAAGACCATTGGATAAAACGTACCAAACACCACAACAGCGGTCGCCAGGACAAAAATGAGCACCGCAACTAGGCTTAAAAAGCTCTTACTCGCGAAGCTAGTAATCGGGTTAGATTCAAAAGACTCTCCTCTGATGATAAGCAGAGAAAATGAGCTCACCAGTACCAACACTAATATAAGTAGCAGTGCGATACCTTTGGTTGGGTCAACAGCAAAAGCATGCACCGACGTTAATACGCCAGAACGAACAATAAAGGTGCCTAAGATACTCAAACAAAACGTAATGAAAGCAAGGCTGAGAGACCATTTCAAGAGCTGTTGTTTGCCCTTAGCAACGCCTAGACTGTGCAGTAAAGCTGTTGAAGTAAGCCACGGCAACAAGCTGGCATTTTCAACAGGATCCCAGAACCACCAGCCGCCCCAGCCTAATTCGTAATACGCCCACCAAGAACCAAGAATGATCCCTGCAGTTAAAAAGATCCAAGCGACTAGACACCAACTGCGACAATGGGCAACCCAATCAAACTCAATAGGATCAACCAGCAAAGCGGCTACAGCAAATGCCAGCACCACAGAAAAACCGACATAGCCAAGGTAAAGTAATGGAGGGTGAAAGATCAGGCCGACATCTTGCAACATTGGGTTAAGGTCACGCCCTTCTAGCGGCAAGATCGAGTTCATTTCAAATGGATTTGATGCGAATAACGTGAACCAAGCAAATATCGCGAGCAGTAGATTCATTACCCACAACACACGGCTTTGGTATTCATTCGAATAGTGTTTTTGTAAGGCAATAACGCCAGACCAGACGCTGATCGTCAGTACCCAAAACAACAAGGAACCTTCATGGCCTGCCCATACGGCTGCGAGCTTAAAAAATGAGGGTAATTGAGTATTTGAATGTTCAGCGACATAGAGAATAGAGAAGTCATCACTGACAAAGGCATAGCCAAGCAATGCGACAGAAGTGAGAGAAAACAATGCACTTGAAAGAGAGAAACTGCGGATTAAACCTATATTTTGCGTCCGTTTGTTTAGCATTTGATAAAACGAATGCGCACCAATAATGCTACTGAGTACAGCAACCAACACTAAACTAAACAGCCCCAAAGAACCGACCATATCACCTCAATAAGGCTCCGCTTGAGCAGAGCCAATCTGAACACGCATCTCATGTTTATTTAAAGCATGTTCATTAATAAGCAGATATTTAGTATCTAACATCTGCTCACTAATAAACTTGAGCAAAATTAAGCTATCGTTAACTGCCCTGCATAAAGGACAAAAGTTCGCAGCATTAATACGCCCATTAGGCTTAGCGAAGTCACGGAGAAAATATACACCGAGCTATGGCGGATTGAGGTTGGTGTAACGGCATTCAGCAACAACGGTAAAACCATGCCAACACCGATGACGCCATACCAGAACCAACTCGCCCAGAAACCACTACCAATTGCGTTCCATACTGCTTGTTCACTTTGACCACCAGCGAAGATCAGCCCAGTAAAGAAAGTAATTAGAACAAACAATTCAAACATCACGACTGGACGTTCGAATCCGTGAATCCATGAAATAGTCGGGCTATGAGGTGATTCTTTAAAGACCAACACACCAAATAAAATACACGCCGCCGCTCCCGAAGATAAGCTCGAGAACAAGAACAAAATCGGCAGCACTGGGTTATTCAATAGTGGGAAAGTATTTAAAGCTGAAAGCAAGAATCCGGTATAAGCGGCAAGCATAAGAGCAAGAACAGCTAAGAATATTTCCAGAGCATTCTCAAACACTTCTAATTTGCCAATCCAATTACCGACAAAATCAAGTCGCCCTTTTAGCCATGCTTGATCATTCAAGAACACGACTATTTGATCTCTAAATATAATGCCGATCCAAAGGAATAAGATCACCATATATACTTGGAATAAGATCACACCCATCGACATCACAGACGTTGGATTATAGAAGATCATGATCTTCCAAAAGGATAACGGTTTTGTCAGGTGGAAAACCAAGATAAGCAGACCTGAAATGATCCCAAATGGCGCAAGAAAAGCCGTGGCCTTTAACACACCATTATGAGCAGGATCGCCTTCAATGATCTTACGTTTTAGGTAAATGGAGATCATTACAGCACCCGCCGACATCCCCGCGAGAAATAGATAGATTGCTATAATCCAGTCCCATACCACCGTACCAGACTGAAAAGCTGCGTCCCATGCACTCATAATCAAATCTCCCCTTTTTGGTGTGGCACTTTATAGAGTTTTGGCTGAGTACCTAGATAAGCTTTATCTCTGTAAACCACCTCAGATTGAAGCACCTGGTTTATCTCACTCTCAGGGTCATTTAGATCGCCAAAGACCAGCGCATTGGTCGGGCAAGATTCGACACAAGCAGGCAACTTCCCTTGTGCAAGATTGGTATCACGACAGAAGTTACATTTATCTGCGGACTTGTTCTCAGGATGGAAAAAGCGCACTTGATATGGGCAAGCCAATAGACAATAACCACAACCGACACACTTCTCTTGATGAACGTCGACAATGCCGGTTTTTTCATCTTTGTAGGCCGCGCCTGTTGGGCAAACCATCACACAAGGTGCGTTATCACAATGCTGGCAAGAGTTACGAGTAAAACGGTAATCAACATTGGGATATTCGCCTTGGGGCTCACTCTTAATAATTTCTAAGCGCGATACACCTTCAGGTACTTTGTTTACTTCACGACATGCTTCGGTACAGGCGGTACAACCAATACAAGCGGTTTCGTCATGAATCATTCCATAACGTTTAGTGCCATCTTCTTGAACATTGGCTAGCGTCTTGCGACTTGTTACTGCCGCAGTTCCCGCTACACCTGTGGTAAAAATAACGGCACCAGCGCCTGCTAAAAAGTTTCTTCTTGAGCAGCTCATAGATTACTCCTCTTCTTTCTTCTGGTTGAAGTCTGAATGGCAATCCACACACAGCTTGATGGTTTGCTTCTTATCTAAGCCCAACACCTTTGCTTCAGTCGCATGAACATCATGGCAGTTTGAACACGTTAAGTTTTGCGCGTGAACATCGTGAGTCCAACTCGCTTCACGCAGATCATCAGGCTTGTGACAATCGATACATTGGCTATTGGCATCTAAAATTAAGCTAGGGTCTAGGAAAACCTTTTCAGTTCCCGGTTGTGATTGAGCCTCGCGATACTTCACCACTTCAGGCGCACCTTCACGGTGATCGGGGCTAATAGAACTATGACAGTCGGTACAATTTACTTCGCGGCCAAGCAAAGCGTGTGCACTTTCACCATGTGAACCCAATACCGTTTCTTTTGAATCTTTATGGCATTGAACACACTTGTAGTCTTTGTCGCGGATTAATTCGACTTCATGTCTTGTTGATTCTCCTACTGGCGTAACAGCAGGCTCAGCAACAGCATGAATGGAATAACCATAGAGGCAGAATGCTAGAAGGGATTTAAGCATTATGACTATGGCCAATTTAATATTGCCCATTTTATCCTTTCCTTATACCGGCATTATTTAACTCTCAACTAAATAATATTCCGGTTAAACAAAAGTACCCTTAAACGATATTATTACCGCTTAAATGATATCAATTCTTATTTTGGATAAGCCACAACGCTTTCTATAGTTAGAATATACCTCTAATTGGGTAATACGAAATTTGGATGGGTTAATCTGTGAACGCAATCACCCTATTTATATCATGGTCAATTTAGGTAATTGATTGTTATATATGATAATAATTCTCAATTAAATTTTAATAACACTGCCCATCAATACCCCTTTAGGGGTATATAAACTTCAACGTGATTGAAGTCACTACCATTAATTGATCTAAGACAAGCTATATCCAACACGTAACAAAATGTGTTTGTTTATGAATTAATATAAACAGGAATTCTCCAGTTCTTAATTTGAATAGCAAACTCACAACGCTTGGTATAAGAATCAGTATATTGGAGATATCACTGTGAAAAAGCATTGGATACGTAATTCGGTCACAGCACTATTAATGGTTAGCGCATCACTAGCAAGCGCGACCAGTTTTGCTGCGTCTGAACAAAAAGAAATTGGCGATCCTCGTAACGACCAGTTCGAGCAAAACCACCCAGATCAATATCATTCATGGAGACAGACTTCAGAAAGCGAAGTTATTGAAGACGCACTAAAAGAAGATCCCAACATGGTTATCATGTGGGCTGGCTACGGCTTCGCAAAAGATTACAACAAGGCACGTGGTCACTTTTATGCGATTGACGATGTACGACAAACGCTTCGTACTGGCGGCCCAACAGACGAAAGCTCAGGCCCAATGCCAATGGCATGTTGGAGCTGTAAGAGCCCAGACGTAGCACGTGTTATTGAAGAACGTGGCGAAGATGGTTACTTCGAAGGTAAGTGGGCGCGTCTTGGCAACGAGATCATTAACCCTATTGGCTGTTCAGACTGTCACGATACCAAAAGCGAAGGCTTTAAAAATGGTGAACCAGCACTTAAGGTGACTCGTCCTTACGTTGAACGTGCATTTGAAACGATTGGTAAAAAGTTTGATGAACAAAGCCGCTTAGACCAACAAGCTTCTGTTTGTGCTCAGTGCCACGTGGAATACTACTTCACAGGGCCAACCAAAGGTGTGAAATTCCCTTGGGACGAAGGTACAACCGTTGGTGACATGGAACGCTACTATGATGCAATCAACTTTAAAGATTGGACGCATAAAGTATCGAAAGCACCCATGCTGAAAGCACAGCACCCAGGTTTCGAAACATGGCGCGAAGGCATCCATGGTAAGAACAAAGTCGTTTGTGCTGACTGTCATATGCCGAAAGTGACCAAAGAAGATGGCACTGTTTATACCGACCATAAAGTGGGTAACCCATTCGACCGCTTCGAAGATACGTGTGCAAACTGTCACACTCAATCGAAAGAAACCATGCGTAACATCGTTTCAAGCCGTAAAGCGCAAGTTCTGAACATGAAGCTAACTGCTGAGAAACAAATCGTAGCTGCTCACTTTGAAGCAGGCGCGGCATGGGAAGCGGGTGCGACAGAGCAAGAGATGGAGCCGATCCTACTGGATATCCGTCACGCTCAATGGCGTTGGGACTACGCTATCGCGTCTCACGGTATTCACATGCATGCACCTGAAATCGCTCTAGAAGTGCTAGGTACTGCCGTTGACCGCGCAGCGGATGCTCGAACTAAGATTGTTCGTCTACTGGCGAAGAAAGGCATCACCGATCCAATCGAAATTCCAGATATCTCGACAAAAGAAGCTGCTCAAAAAGCGCTTGGAATGGACATGGATAAGATGAACGCTGAGAAACAACACTTCTTAGACACGGTTGTTCCTAAATGGGAAGAGCAAGCTGAAAAGCGTGAAGCCAACTACGAATACTAGTTTCTTCAATTAGACCATTACGTAAAAACCAGTCACACTATTGTTGTGTGGCTGGTTTTTTTAGGTTTTGGGGGTATACACATCAATATCGAACCCCCGATCCACCCACTCGCCAATTCAAGGAATAAACAATGAAAATCTTACTTTCGCTTTCGGCATTATGTATTGCACTACTCAGTTCAGGCGTTCACGCATCTGAGCGTGCTGAGACAGGGTGGGAATTAATAGAGAAAGGTGCATTAGTGGTTGATGTCAGAACACCTGCAGAGTTCGAACAAGGGCATCTAGACAACGCCATCAACTACCCTCTTTCTGAAGTGGCTACTCACTTTGCTAAGATAGATAAAGAGCAACCCATCGTGTTGTATTGCCGCAGTGGCAATCGTTCAGGGCAAGCTTATCAGTTCTTGCGTGCTCAAGGGTTTACTCAAATCCATAACGCAGGTGGGTTAATCGAAATGCAAGAAAGCCAATAACTTGAGAGATTAATGGCTTTAGAGGCTAATCGTTTCAAAAGCAAATCGCTTCAAAGGCAAATCATTTCAAAAACAAATAGTTTCAAAGGCTAATCAGGAAGAACAGCCTATTGACCAAGCCTAGCGGATCATCTGTTTGGCTTGGTTGATCGAATGGATAATAGAAACACGATCAATGCCCTTTTGATTGGAATCGAGAATTTGAGTCCACGCATCAATCGCTTGTTGATAGCGCATGCTGATGAAGTGATCGGTCGCAATCAACATCAATGCCGTACGATCATTGGGATCAATCTGCATGGAGTGATCCAATAACGCATTCACGTCATCGCTCATAGCTTGAGAACTAAGATAGTAAAGTGCGGTTGCTTTGGCCGCATAGAGGCCAGAAGGTGCTTGAGGATCTAATCTAATCGCGTAGTCGTAACAGGTGAACGCTGCATCAAACTCCCCCTTCTGCATATACACACCACCAAGCTTAAACCACAAATCGGATTGATTCGGGTCTTGCTCAAGGCTTTGCTGAAGTTCATCTTCGAAATCTGTCGCCGTGTAGTTATTGTTATCGTCCAAAGGAAGTTGAGGTAACTCTTGTTTAAGTTGAGACCAGACAAGCACACTCAAAGCCACAGCAGTAAGTAAAATCATCACATTGCCTTTTAGATGACTGCCATTGTTGTTCGCGGCAATAACGATCACAATCAAAAACAGGCTCATTAGTATCAAAGCGACCAACAACCAGATATCCATTTCACACTCCTCTTTCATTCCCCTCTACTCTATCGTTTTCATCTCCTCGCTATATTGATCAAGGTTTAGCTATCGATATTTTGACGATCACAGTTCAACGATAAAGTCAGAGCAAGATCCACACATAGCAGGCAATAAAAAACCGAGCACTTAGGCTCGGTTTTTTCATTGGTAAGCTAAATTACTTAACGTAATAGAGATTACTCAGTGTCTTGCTCGCTATCACTTTCAGAGTCAGAAGCATCTGATGCTTGCTCTTCACTTGATTCAGAAACGACCGTTCCTTCTGCATTAACTGTTTCTGCGTTTACTGCGTCAGCATTTGCTTCTTCAGTTTCTTCGCCTTCAACAATCTCAGCTTCTTCTACTTCGTCGATACGTTGTAGACCTACAACATTCTCGTCTTCAGCAGTACGAATCAGTGTCACACCTTGAGTGTTACGACCAACTTGGCTTACTTCCGCTACGCGAGTACGTACTAGTGTACCTGCGTCGGTGATCATCATCATTTCATCGCCTTCTTCAACCTGAACAGCACCAACTACTGGGCCATTACGATCAGAGACTTTGATAGATACTACACCTTGCGTTGCACGGCCTTTCGTTGGGTATTCAGCCAGCTCAGTACGCTTACCGTAACCGTTTTGAGTCACAGTTAGGATATCGCCTTCGTTTGAAGGAACAATCAGTGAAACCACTTGATCGTCTTCTGGGAGCTTCATACCACGAACACCAGAGGCAGTACGACCCATTGGACGTACTTTGTCCTCGTTAAAGCGAACAACCTTGCCCGATTTAGAGAACAGCATGATGTCGCTATTACCATCAGTAATATCAACGCCAATCAGTGAATCATCGTCACGTAGGTTAACTGCGATTAGGCCGTTAGCACGTACGTTTGCGAATTGATCCAGTGATGTCTTCTTAACTGTACCGTCGCCTGTTGCCATGAAGATGAATTTCTCGTTAGAGAACTCAGAAACAGGCAGGATAGCCGTAATACGCTCACCTTCTTCTAGAGGAAGAATGTTAACGATAGGCTTACCACGAGCTGTACGGCTCGCTTGCGGCAATTGGTAAACTTTCAGGCGGTACGTTTTACCACGAGTAGAGAAGCATAAGATGTTATCGTGAGTATTAGCAACAAGCAGACGCTCAATGTAATCCTCATCTTTCATCTTAGTTGCACTCTTACCTTTACCACCACGACGCTGAGCTTCGTAGTCGCTTAGGATTTGGTACTTAACGTAACCTGCGTTAGAAAGCGTTACTACAACGTCTTCTTGAGCAATTAACTCTTCCATGTCGATGTCATGAACCGCTGCTGTGATTTCTGTACGACGCTCGTCGCCATAGATATCACGTACCGCTTCAAGTTCTTCACGGATCACTTCCATCAAACGCTCAGTGCTTGCAAGAATATGCATTAGCTCAGCGATCTCTTCTAGAAGTGCTTTGTACTCGTCTAGAATCTTCTCGTGCTCAAGGCCAGTTAGGCGGTGAAGACGAAGTTCTAGAATAGCTTGCGCTTGAGTTTCCGTTAGGAAGTATTGACCATCACGGATACCGTATTGGTCTTCAAGCCAATCTGGACGAGCTGCATCAGTACCAGCACGTTCAAGCATTGATGCAACGTTACCAAGATCCCAACCACGAGATACTAGACCAACTTTAGCTTCTGCTGGTGTTGGTGCGTTCTTGATCAGTTCAATGATTTCATCAATGTTTGCAAGCGCTAAAGATAGAGCTTCCAAGATATGTGCACGGTCGCGCGCTTTCTTCAATTCGAAGATAGTACGACGTGTCACAACTTCACGACGGTGATCAACAAAACACTTCAACATATCTTTAATGTTGAAAAGTTGTGGTTGGCCATTGTTCAGAGCAACCATGTTGATGCCGAAAGTTGTTTGCAGTTGAGTTTGTGAGTAAAGGTTGTTTAGTACAACTTCACCGACAGCATCACGCTTACATTCAATAACAATACGCATACCATCTTTATCAGATTCGTCACGCAGTGCACTGATGCCTTCAACTTTCTTGTCTTTTACAAGTTCTGCAATCTTCTCGATCAGACGAGCTTTGTTCACTTGATATGGAATTTCAGTAACGATAATTGTTTCTTTACCGTTCTTTTCCATTTCAATGTTCGCGCGCGAGCGCATGTAAACTTTGCCACGACCAGTCTTATATGCATCAACAATGCCCTTACGGCCACTGATTAATGCTGCTGTCGGGAAGTCTGGACCCGGGATATAGTCCATTAGCTCATCAATAGTGATGTCTTCATTATTGATAAATGCTAAACAGCCATCAACAACTTCGCCAAGGTTATGTGGCGGGATGTTGGTAGCCATACCTACTGCGATACCAGAAGCACCGTTAACCAATAGGTTTGGTATTTTTGTTGGTAAAACTGCTGGTATTTGCTCGGTTCCATCATAGTTAGGAACGAAGTCAACCGTATCTTTATCAAGATCCGTTAATAGCTCACCAGCTATTTTTGACATACGAACTTCGGTATAACGCATTGCCGCAGCTGAATCGCCGTCAACCGAACCAAAGTTACCTTGGCCATCGACTAACATATAGCGTAATGAAAACGGCTGAGCCATACGAACAATTGACTCGTATACCGCACTATCACCGTGTGGGTGATATTTACCGATTACATCGCCTACTACACGAGCAGACTTTTTATATGCTTTGTTCCAATCATTACCTAGTACATTCATCGCGAACAAAACGCGGCGGTGTACTGGTTTTAGGCCATCACGCACATCTGGAAGGGCACGACCAACGATGACGGACATCGCGTAGTCTAGGTATGAACCTCTAAGCTCATCTTCAATATTTACGGGCGTGATCTCTTTCGCTAGATCGCTCATAGAGCCATTTTCCCTCTATAGTCAGATCGTATTTTTGAATACGTATAAGACCGAAAAATATAACACAAATTTACCTACGGAGGCATCACTTTCCCTCTCCTTTTACCATCTTGTGACCCTTGTAGCCAATCTATTGATGAGAAATTGCACCTCAGCGTCATATCTTGCTGAAACATGGTCACTTTACACTCAATAAACTAGCAAAATTGTAGATCTTCTGGTCAGCAGGAAAAGGCAAGTTATAATGCCTGCAATTTCATGGATGCATTATTTAACTTGGAAATGCCGATTATGACTAAATCACAAAACGTAGACCCAGCAGAAATCAAAAAATTCGAAGACATGGCGTCGCGCTGGTGGGATCTAGAAGGCGAGTTTAAGCCACTACATCAAATCAATCCGTTGCGCTTAAATTACGTGCTAGAGAAAACCGAAGGCCTTTTTGGTAAGAAAGTTCTCGATGTTGGCTGCGGCGGCGGTATTCTGGCTGAAAGCATGGCTGTAGAGGGTGCGGTAGTCACCGGACTAGATATGGGTAAAGAACCGCTAGAAGTCGCTCGTCTGCACGCATTAGAAACTGGCACCAAGCTTGATTACATTCAAAGCACCATTGAAGACCATGCAGAGCAAAACCCACACACTTACGATGTGGTGACCTGCATGGAAATGTTAGAGCACGTTCCTGACCCACAGTCGGTTATCTCGGCTTGTTCAAAGTTGGTTAAACCGGGCGGCCATGTGTTCTTCTCGACATTGAACCGTAACTTTAAGTCTTACCTATTCGCTATAGTAGGTGCAGAAAAGCTACTTAAGATTGTCCCAGAAGGTACTCACGACCACGAAAAGTTCATTCGCCCAGCGGAACTTATCAAGATGATAGACAACACTCCGCTGCAAGAATTGGGGATTACAGGACTGCACTACAACCCGTTAACGGACACTTACCGTTTGGGCACAAATGTAGATGTTAACTACATAGTCCACACGCAAAATCTCACCCGATAACTATTAATATCCCCAGCTTAAAATCTTTTAGAAAAAGACGATTGAAAAGAGTTGTAATTAACATAACTTTACGACTTTTTTCAGTCTAAATTTCGTGCGCTCGCTTCCATTTTGACCACCTAGATTTAATTTTAATCATCCAAAATCCATTGCCCATTTTGCTCAAAGATCAAGGGATTTTTTTTTATGTGTGCGCAAAAATAAAGCAACCTTAAAAGGCTATTTTTATACAATCAAGTCACATCGAACCTCGTCAGTTAGTGGTCACTTACAGTTTTTTTTCAATCCACCACTTATCCACAAGCACTCCCATTTCTTTACCTTGAAAAATATAAGCTGTAGCACTATCTTGTAACCCAACAAACAAATGACCCCTATATGTTGTGTTTGAACTACAATGTATGGGTAGACCAAGATCACAAAGCCGAAACGTAATTTACAAAAATTACACAGAAATACACAAAAACACGGCTTTGTTCAGTTTTGTTAGGGAAATTAAGCAGAATGAACCAACAACTTACTGTTACCAAACGTAACGGGCGCAAAGAAACAATCGATTTAGAGAAAATCCATCGAGTGATCACATGGGCAGCTGAAGGCTTGCACAATGTTTCTGTATCACAAGTAGAATTGAAAGCTCACATTCAGTTTTATGATGGCATCACCACCACTGACATCCATGAGACAATCATCAAGTCAGCAGCGGATTTAATCTCTGAAGAGACTCCTGATTACCAATATCTAGCAGCACGTCTATCAGTATTCCACCTACGTAAAAAAGCGTACGGCGAGTACGAGCCACCGGCTCTATATGACCACGTTGCAAAACTGGTTGATATGGGCAAATACGATAGCCACCTAATGGAAGACTACACGAAAGCTGAGTTTGACGAGCTTGACGCGTACATCGACCACAAGCGTGACTTAGACTTCTCTTATGCAGCGGTCAAGCAGCTTGAAGGTAAATACTTCGTGCAAAACCGTGTAACAAAAGAAATCTACGAGAGTGCTCAGTTCCTTTACATCCTAGTTGCTGCTTGTTTATTCGGTAAATACCCGAAATCAACTCGTCTGGATTACATCAAACGTTTTTACGACGCCTCGTCTACGTTTAAGATTTCTCTACCTACACCAATTATGTCTGGTGTACGTACGCCTACTCGTCAATTCAGTTCTTGCGTACTGATCGAGTGTGGTGACAGCCTTGATTCTATCAACGCAACAGCAAGCTCTATTGTTCGTTACGTATCTCAACGTGCTGGTATTGGTATCAACGCAGGTCGTATCCGTGCGCTTGGTTCTGAAATTCGTGGTGGTGAAGCGTTCCACACTGGCTGTATCCCTTTCTACAAATACTTCCAAACAGCAGTAAAATGTTGTTCTCAAGGTGGTGTTCGTGGCGGTGCAGCAACCGTGTTCTACCCACTATGGCACGGTGAAGTTCAGTCTCTATTAGTACTGAAAAACAACCGTGGTGTTGAAGAGAACCGTGTTCGTCACATGGACTACGGCGTACAGCTTAATAAGCTAATGTACTCTCGTCTTGTTCAAGGTGGCAACATCAGCCTGTTCTCCCCTTCAGATGTACCTGGACTTTACGATGCGTTCTTCGAAAACCAAGAGCGTTTTGAAGAGCTGTACGTTAAGTACGAAAACGATCCTTCAGTGAAACGTGAAACTGTGAAAGCGGTTGAACTGTTCTCTCTACTAATGCAAGAGCGTGCTTCTACTGGTCGTATCTACATTCAGAACGTTGACCACTGTAATACACACAGCCCGTTTGATTCTGAAGTAGCACCTGTTCGTCAATCGAACCTATGTCTAGAAATCGCGCTACCAACTAAGCCACTTTCTAACGTGGAAGATGACGAAGGTGAGATTGCACTGTGTACGCTGTCTGCGTTCAACCTTGGCGCAATCAATGAACTCGACGACTTAGCAGAGCTTTCTGAGTTGGTTGTTCGTGCACTTGATGCACTGCTTGATTACCAAGACTACCCGCTTCCAGCAGCATACAAATCGACAATGAATCGTCGTACTTTAGGTGTGGGTGTCATCAACTATGCATACTACCTGGCGAAGAATGGTGTTAAGTACTCTGACGGTAGCGCAAATGGCCTGACTCACCGTACTTTTGAAGCAATTCAATACCACTTGCTAAAAGCGTCTGTTGAACTAGCGAAAGAACAAGGCCGTTGCCCATCTTTCCACGAGACCAACTACGCGAAAGGCCTACTGCCAATCGATACTTATAAAAAAGATATCGACTTAGTATGTGAAGAGCCTCTGCACTACGATTGGGACACGCTACGTGAAGAGATCATGGAGCACGGTCTGCGTAACTCTACGCTAACAGCGCTTATGCCTTCTGAGACTTCGTCTCAAATCTCGAACGCGACTAACGGTATCGAGCCACCACGTGGTTATGTATCAGTGAAAGCGTCGAAAGACGGTATCCTGAAGCAAGTTGTTCCTGATTTCTTAAATCTTAAAAACAACTACGAGCTACTTTGGAACATTGGCAATAACGACGGTTACCTACACTTAGTGGGTATCATGCAAAAATTCGTTGACCAAGCTATCTCTGCAAACACTAACTATGATCCAAGTGTTTACGACAGCGGTAAGGTTCCAATGAAGCAGCTGCTTAAAGACCTACTAACTGCATATAAGTATGGTGTTAAAACGCTTTACTACCATAACACGCGTGATGGTGCTAAAGACGACCAAGGCGATGCAGTTCAAGTGCCGGAAGAAGATTGTGAAGGCGGCGGTTGTAAGATCTAAACCGCAATAAACATTAAGACCCCAGAGAAGAGTTATCTTCTCTGGGTTTAAAGCATTAACAGGGTCCGTTTTATTGCGGGTCTTTAAAGGATTTGAGGCATTTATGGCTTACAGTACTTTTTCTCAACAAAAAAATGACCAACTAAAAGAACCAATGTTCTTGGGTCAGTCGGTAAACGTTGCACGTTACGACCAACAAAAATTTGAAATCTTCGAAAAGCTTATCGAGAAGCAGCTTTCTTTCTTCTGGCGCCCAGAAGAGGTCGACGTGTCTAGTGACCGTATCGACTACAACAAGCTTCCTGAGCATGAAAAGCACATCTTTATCTCTAACTTGAAGTACCAAACGCTTCTAGATTCTATCCAAGGCCGCAGCCCTAACGTTGCCCTACTTCCATTGGTATCACTACCAGAAGTTGAAACTTGGATTGAGACATGGTCATTCTCTGAAACGATTCACTCTCGTTCTTACACGCACATCATCCGTAACATCGTAAATGATCCAGGCGTAGTATTCGACGACATCGTTGAAAACGAAGAGATCCTGAAGCGTGCTAAAGACATCGCGTTTTACTACGATGACCTAATCAAACTAACGGCTGACTACCACCGCTACGGTGAAGGCAACCACAACATCAATGGCGAAGACGTTAAGATTTCACTTCATGACCTGAAGAAGAAGCTTTACGTATGTCTAATGTCTGTAAACGCACTGGAAGCGATTCGTTTCTACGTGAGTTTTGCATGTTCATTCGCATTCGCTGAACGTGAGCTAATGGAAGGTAACGCGAAGATCATCAAGCTAATCGCTCGTGATGAAGCACTTCACCTTACTGGTACACAGCACATGATCAACTTGCTGCGTAATGGCCAAGATGACTTCGAATTCATGCAGATCGCTGAAGAGTGTAAGCAAGAGTGTTTCGACCTATTCAAAGAAGCGGCTGAGCAAGAGAAAGAGTGGGCAGAATACCTATTCAAAGATGGCTCTATGATTGGTCTAAACAAAGATATTCTTTGCCAATACGTTGAGTACATTACCAACATCCGTATGCAAGCGGTTGGTCTAGGTACGGCTTACCCAGAAGCAACATCGAACCCAATTCCATGGATCAACGCTTGGTTGTCTTCAGATAACGTTCAAGTTGCTCCACAAGAAGCTGAAATCAGTTCTTACCTAGTTGGCCAAATCGACAACGAAGTAAAAGCTGACGACTTTGAAGGATTTGAGCTGTAATGCCAACAATCAAAATCAACAAGCTGACTTCTATTGAATCTAACCCTTCAAATACTCTATTGGAAACAATGGAACAAGCAGGGTTAGAGCCAGAATACAACTGCCGAGATGGCCACTGTGGCGCTTGCCGCTGTACGTTGGATTCTGGGGAAGTCGAGTACGTTGGTTTTGCTATGGCTTACACGCAAGGTGATGAAATTTTGCCTTGTATCTGTAAAGCAAAAACAGAACTATCGCTGAGTAACGTTATTCACAGAAATAAGCAAAAAAGTGCTTAATACTTGTACTTAGATCTTATACTTAGCTGCTTAGCGCGATTAGTACAATGTTGAATTGTTAGCAGAAAAGCTTAAAAATTTAAGGGCCCGATAATCTTCATTATCAGGCCCTTTTTGTATTTCATGTTGGCTCAATCAGACAACTCGCTTATTGCACCAACTCGGCTTTATTGATGTATATGATTTATTACATATATAGCTCTATAGCTTTAACTTGGACTTTATAGCGTTGACTTGGTTTTATAGTACCGCTTTAGGAATAAACATGTCTTTCAATCGCTTAACCGAAGAGTAAGTACCAAACATCGGTTTGTTGTCTAGATGCCTTCTCAGCATATCGGCGGCAACGGTCTTAATCACGTTGCGTTGGTCTTCGCGTGAGTACTGACGATAAAACTCAAGCACCTGTCCCCACTCTCCTGCTTCAGTAGACAATGCGACGCTAAATGTGTTGTCTTCTAACTTACCAGTAACCAAAGCCAGTTCTGTACCGCACTTCTCTCTTGTAGCGCCAGCCAGTGCAAAGGTTGCGGCTAATGGATCACTCTTTTCAAGTTGGCTCTCTTTTGGCTCAGCCATGACCCATGAATGACCAAAGCAGTCTTCAACCTGCTCATTCAATTGCAGCCACGCTGATAGGGCGCCTTTGGTCGACACTTCAGATACAGATAACGTCTTCTTTTTTTCCGCCATGATGTGTCCAATATGGTCAATCATTGGCTCATCAACGCTCACGACATTACTCTCTAGGAGCTTGTAAACCATTTGCAGAAGCTTAACGCGAGTTTCTAAGTCTGCCTTAGGACCAAACAGTTTGACCTCAATAAAAGGCAGATAAGAGCGGTAGCCAAGTTCATAGCCTGCTGGAAGCTTAAGCTGGTCTAACACATCCGAGATACCCGACTCAGACAAACCAAACGTAAACAATCGACTGCATTCAGAGGCAACCACTTGAGGGTAGGTACGCGACAAGTCAGGAAGAATCTCAAACGTAACCATACGTTTGAATTCACTCGGTACACCAGGAGTGAAATAGAAAGTCGCATCGTTGATTTTCAGCTTGAAGCCGCAAGCCGTACCCACAGGGTTATCAACAATCTCTGAACTCGCGGGTAATAAAGCTTGCTTAAGGTTACTGTCAGGCATCGGCATACCACGTCCAGAGAACATCTCTTCCATACGAGTCAGCCACTCAGGGAACATGACAAGCTTTTGATCTGAGGCCGCAGCCGCAGCGGCCGCACTCATATCATCAGTTGTCGGCCCCAAACCACCATTGACGATAACCACATCATAGTTGAAGCTCAGCATCAGAAGTTCTTCGATCAGAGCGTTCATTTGGTCGCCCACAGTTGAACGCTTTGCCAAAGCAAAGCCGTGCTGATAAAACTCAGCAGACATCCAAGCTGCGTTTGTGTCGACAATGTCCCCATGAAGAACTTCTTCACCAGTGCTTAACATTGCGATTTTCGTCATATTTATATCCCTTGTGGCCATTAAAAGACACGGCATTATTTACAAACTAGTCTAAGGTTGAGTTTGAGTCATTCACCTTTTCACAAATATTACTAATGCTTAATCTAAGGTTTTCTTAGGAAAAGCAATAAATTATTAGTTCCCTAAACTAAGCATTTAATAGATAATTGTGACTCGGATCAATTATTAACTTCTCATGGAGACCCTTGTGGCCAAATCACCGTTACTAACGAAGGTTACTGCTGCATTTACAATGCTAATGTCAGTTAACTCGGTTGCAAGCCAATACGACTTCGACCAACCAATCAACCTTTCTTATTCGGATGAATGCGCTCAAGATTACTGTGTTAATGAAAGCTTGTACACCTATAAGCCTAGTAACAATTATGCGCTAAGCGAAACAAGCGACCAATATGATTTAACGATCGAAAAACAACCACTCTACCTTACCGTTAGCGATGGCAAAGATTGGGATTACCTCATGGGCCAAACTTATACCATTCTTGGTTTAAGTGTCGCAACCGTTGGCCTCATGACGCTTTTACCGGAAAGCATCACTAAGTGGGATGATGACCAGCGTGATATCAGTGCACTAGGTAAAAAATGGAAAGATAACGTTTCTGAAGGCCCTGTATGGGACCGTGATGAGCACTTCCTAAACTACGTAATGCATCCGTATTTCGGTGGTGTTTACTACACCGCAGCTCGACATGCTGGTTATGACGAGTTTGAGTCTTTCTTATACTCTTGGACAATGTCGACATTTTTCTGGGAATACGGCGTAGAAGCGTTTGCTGAAGTACCGTCATGGCAAGATATCTTTATTACACCATTCTTTGGGGCTGTTGTCGGTGAAATGATGCTAGAAGCAGAGCAAGACATTGTTGCTTCAGGTGGCGAAGTGATGGGCTCTCAAACCATGGGTGATGTTTCATTATTCTTCCTCAACCCTGTTGGCCATATCCACTACTGGGTAAGTGATGCATGGGGTGGTGACGCAGAAGTTAATCTGAATACTAACCCTTGGTGGGATAACAAAGACGCAGCACGATTCGCCTACGATGCAGGGGCAACATACGACTCTCAGTTTGTTGGTATGAACTTTAAAGTAACGTTTTAAATCGACTTCCAGTCTCTGAACTCTATGTTACTGCATTTCAAATAAATGCGACAACTCTTCTAAAAGCGGCTCTCTAGCCGCTTTTTTTGTGCCCTACTCTTCATTCTCTTTTTTTTGCATCACAGCTTAGTTTCAAAAATTGACACAGGTCAAACATTGTTCGATGTAACCTTCTACACTGAAATTAAAGAACTTTATCACGTGATATCAAACATTTAATTAGCAACGAACAATTGAGACTTTGGGGGCTGATATGAACAGTACATTTATCGTAAACTTTATCGGACAAGCATCACCAGCAACAATCAAGCAACTTGCTGCGGTTACTCACGAAAACGACGGGAAATGGCTCATCAGTAAAGTTAACTTTATTGAAGATCAAGTTGCAGGCGTATTAAAGATTCAACTTCCAGCCATCAACGAATCAATTGTTAAGGATGCTTTCAGTGCCAATGCTGACTTGATCGTACAGTTTGTTGATTCAAACCACACTCACAACGCACAAGACACAATCCATCACCTAAGACTCGACTCTAACGACAGAGCGGGTATCGTCAACGAAGTGACACATGTACTAGACAGACAAGGGATCAGCATTCTTGATATGGATTGCCACCGAGTCTTCATCGCTGGCGGCGGTGGTGTTAGCTCAAGCTTATTTACTTCCAAGATTGCCGTTAAGCTACCAATCGAAGTTTTGATTGATGATGTCGTGAATGAATTAGAAACGCTCAGTGAAGATACTCGAGTGATGATTGAGAGCTAACGGATAGCATTTCACTTCTATCCTTACTCTTTTCTCTGGTAACAGTTATCTATAAAAAAAAAGAGCAGCTCACCGGCTGCTCTTTTTATTGTTCTAAAACTATGACTTAGTTACTTAACCGACCATTGCGACAATGAGCGTTTGAAGTCTTCATAGCCAAATTCATTTAGCTTCTGAACTTCACCACTGCTACGTTCGCAGTAGATTGATGGCATTTTTAGGCCATTGAACCAGTTTAGTTTCACCATGGTGTAGCCTGCACTGTCTAGCAGGTGCAGCTTTTGACCAATCTTAAGTGGCTCTTCAAAGCTTGCTTCACAGAACTGATCGCCTGCAAGGCATGAACATGAACCAATCACGTAGTCATGATTGCCGTTTTCAGACGCTTCTAATACCGATGCTGGTTCATTGTAGATAAGCGTATCAAGGCGATGAGCTTCGGTTGCCGAATCGACAATAGCGGTTTTCTTCACGTTCTTGACAATATCAACCACAGTCACTACTAAGTCAGTTGTCTTGGTAATGATAGCTTCACCCGGCTCTAGGTACATCTGCACGCCGTGTTTTTCAGAGAAGGCTTTTAGCGCAAGACCCAGTCTCTCGATGTCATAACCCGGCCATGTGAAGAACACACCTCCGCCCATGCTCACCCAATCCAACTTATCTAAGTACTCACCAAACTGCTCTGAGATTGAATCAAGCAAACCGATAAATGCATCGACGTCTTTGTTCTCACAGTTCATGTGGAACATCACACCATTAATCTCACCGAAGATCTCCGGTTTAATGTGATCTGCTTGCACACCCAAACGCGAGAATTGACGCGCTGGGTTTGCCAGATCTTGTCCTGCGTAGCTCACGCCCGGATTTAAACGTAAACCCAGCGAAGCCTTACCTTCAACGATGTGTCGGTAAGCAGCAAGTTGGCTTTGAGAGTTGAAGATCATCTTGTCGCAGATATCCGCAACTTCTCTCACGTCATCTTCGCTGTAACCCACACTGTAAGCGTGCGTTTCACCACCAAAGGTTTCGTGGCCAAGCTTGACTTCGTATGGGCCAGAGCTTGTCGTGCCATCGAGGTAAGGTTTGATGATGTCAAACACACCCCATGTCGAAAAACACTTCAGTGCCAATACCAATTTCACACCTGAAATCTCTTTCAGTTGCTTGGCTTTCTCTAGATTCGCAATCAACTTGTCTTCGTTGATCATGAAATATGGGGTTTTTAGTTCTTCTTTCTTAAACGTCATTTTTGTAAACACTCAAGCAGCATCTATAGATGGAAAGGTAAATTAACAATTTTGGTGTGATTTATTTTGATTTTGTCCTGTCCGAGCGCAGTGAGTTACAAAATCAAAATAAATGATACCAAAGCTTCAAGGCTATCATCATCGAAAAGGGAACAATCCATGTCCCCTTTAATTAGCAATCAAAACAAGAAATCAGTTCTTATTTTTTCAGCTCTTGAATCACAGGAAGACCTTGGCCTGCTTCAAGTTCTTGAACATGCCAATCTAGACCGATTTCCGGCATGGTTGCTAGGAACGGGTCTGGGTTTAGCTGTTCCATGTTGAACACGCCTTTATCAGCCCATTCGCCACGGAAGAACTGAAGTGCAGCAGTAATCGCAGGTACACCTGTTGTGTAAGAGATCGCTTGGTGCTCTACGTCTTCGTAAGCCACTTCGTGGTCTGCGTTATTGTAGATGAATACGCTACGCTCTTTACCGTCTTTCTTACCTTGAACCCAAGTACCGATACACGTTAAACCTGTGTAACCCGGAGCCAAAGATGTTGGATCTGGTAGCAGCGCTTTAAGAACATGAAGAGGCTGAACCACAGTGCCGTCGTGCAGTGTTAGCGGATCAGGGCTAAGAAGGCCGATATCACGCATGCAGTTGAAGTAGTTCAAGTATGCATCACCAAAGCCCATCCAGAATTCGATACGCTTAGCTGGGATGAATTCCTTCATTGAACGCACTTCATCGTGTGCCATTGAGTAAACTTTGTGAGAACCACAGTTCGGGAATTCAAACTCAAGCATACGAGAGTGGCAAGGTACTTGCTTCCACTCTTCATTTTCCCAGTAGAAAGAATCACCTTGGATCTCAAGCATGTTGGTTTCTGGGTCAAAGTTTGTCGCAAACTTCTTGCCGTGGTCGCCAGCATTGACGTCCATTACATCAATTGAGTCAATCTCATCGAACAAGTGCTTAACCGCGTACGCTGCAAAGATTGATACCACACCTGGATCGAAACCAGCGCCAAGAATACCTGTGATGCCCGCTTCAGCGAACTTCTCACGGTAGCCCCACTGCCAATCGTAAGCTTGTGGTACTTGTTGGCCTTCAGAACATAGGTCAACCGCTACCGATGTATCTAGATAAGAGACTTTCGATTGGTAACACGCTTCCATGATCGCCATGTTTACCCAAGGAGGACCAGCGTTGATCACTAGATCCGGCTTAACTTCTTTAATCAAAGCAACAAGCGCATCAACATCGTCAGCGTCTACTGAACGAGCTTCTAGTTTCTTAGTAGAATCTTTAAGGTTGTTTTTGCCTTTGATAGATTCGATGATTTTTTCACACTTCGCAATTGTGCGAGAAGCGATTGTGATATCACCCAGCACTTCGTTATTTTGTGCTGCTTTGTGTGCAACAACCCAACCAACGCCGCCTGCACCAATTTGTAGAATAGCCATAGTTTTAATTACCCTTGTTGTTCTGCTAGCTCAATAGCTAAAGTTTGAATTTTATTAATTAGAGATTTGAAATCTGATGTCGTTAAGCACGGATTCAAGATAGTGAATTTCAGCGCGCTTTTACCATCAACGACCGTTTCGCCAAGTACTGCAACGCCACGAGTCAGCGCCTCCAGTCTTAACGTCTGATTCAGTTTGTCTAAATCAAGAACGCCGTTTGCTGATAGCTCGTTGTTCGGTAACGCACGGAACAGCACAGTCGACAGTGACGGCTCAGCAAGCAACTCGAAATCTTCATGCTTCTGAATCAGACCGGCAACTTCAAGCGTCTGCTCTAGAAGATGGTCGTACATATCACCCAGTTGCTTTGGTCCAACGCTTTGCATCGTCATGAACACTTTCAATGCATCGAAACGCTTGGTGGTAGCGATAGACTTATCGACTAGATTTGGCAGTTCATCGTGTTCGCGGTTCAAGTAGTCTGCGTGATGCAGTAGGTACTTAAAGTTCGCTTTGTCTTTCAGCAGCACTGCACCACAGCTGATTGTTTGGAAGAACAACTTGTGGAAGTCGACACTCACTGAGTCCGCTTTTTCGATACCTTTCAGACGAGCTTTATGGCTACTTAAGATAAGCGCGCCACCGTAAGCACTGTCGACATGGAACCAAAGATCTTGTTGGTTGGCGATGTCAGCAATCGCTTCAAGGTCATCAATAGCACCGTGATCGGTCGTACCCGCAGTACCGACAACCGCAAAAGGAATCAACCCTTGAGCTTTAAGCGCTTTCACTTCTGCATCTAACAAGTCAGGCTTGATAGTGCCGTTTGCATTGGTGTCAACACAGCATACTGCCGCTTCACCTAGCCCTAATAGAGAGGCTGACTTTTGAACCGTGAAGTGCGATTTCTTTGAACATAAGATACGCAGCTTGCTCGCGTATTCTGGTAAGCCAAGCTTTTGGATAGAATGACCATTGTGCTTATCCGCAACCCAGTCTCTCGCAAGCAATAAACCCATTAGGTTACTTTGCGTGCCGCCGCTAGTGAAAACACCGTCAGCTTGTGCGCCAAGTTGGTATTTGTCGCACATCCAATCCACGACACGCTGCTCTACATAAGTCGCAGCAGATGCTTGGTCCCATGAATCCATTGATTGATTCAACGCCGCGATAATCGATTCCGCAGCTACCGAAGCCATAAGCGGTGGAGTGTGAAGGTGCGCAATGCAGTCTGGGTGTTGCACGAAGATGGAGTTTGCAGCGACAAGGTCTGCAGTGCTATCTACAACATCAACCAAAGCGTGTTGATTGTTATCGAGATCAACAGCATTGATAGCTGCTTCTAACACTTTTGGATCTAAACCCGAATAAGGGGTTTCAACCTGTTCAAAAACGGCTTTCATCGCTTGAGTGGTTTGGTTCATCACGCTAGCAAATTCGTCGCTACCGCCTAAACCTATCTGGATGAAATGCTTATTCCATTCTTGGTTAGTTTGCTCGCTTGAAGCTGGGTCTTGTTGTAAACCGCCACCCGCTGCGATGATCGCTTCTTCCATGACACGCAGTGCAAAGTCGATCTGCTCGAAAGAGATAGTCATTGGCGGAAGGAAACGAATGACCGAACCATCACGACCACCCTTTTCAACCATCAAGCCGCGCTCCAATGCTGCTCGTTGAATCGCTAGAGTCAGTTCGCCGTCTGATTGCGGCTCGCCAAATTTGTTGAGCTCACCATTTGGTTGCTTGATCTCAGCGCCAAGCATCAAGCCTTTACCACGAACTTCAGCAATACAGTTCACACGCGATTGAATCTTCTCGAGCCCGTGACGTAAATATTGGCCTGCGATGTTCGCGTGCTCAACCAAACCATCACGTTCGATGATCTCTAACGCCTTAGCGCCAGATACCATTGCCAACTGATTACCACGGAATGTGCCGGTGTGCTCACCCGCTTTCCAAGTATCGATGCTCTTATCGAATACAAGCAGCGACATAGGCAGTCCGCCACCAATCGCTTTAGACAAACATAATATATCTGGATTAACGCCTGATTCTTCAAACGCAAAGCGATGGCCGGTTTTACCCACACCACACTGAATTTCATCAAAGATCAGTAGGATGCCGTGTTCATCACAGATGCGACGTAGGCCTTGTAGCCAAGACGCCGGAGCTGGAATCACACCGCCCTCACCTTGTACAGGCTCAACGATCATCGCAGCAGGTTTCATGATGCCAGATTCGTCGTCATTCAACATACGCTCGATGTAACGAA
Organism: Vibrio sp. FF266; assembly: GCF_041439695.1. Classification (NCBI taxonomy): domain Bacteria; kingdom Pseudomonadati; phylum Pseudomonadota; class Gammaproteobacteria; order Vibrionales; family Vibrionaceae; genus Vibrio; species Vibrio sp. FF266. The sequence goes on along the minus strand of NZ_JBGOOO010000025.1, from coordinate 1,461 downwards.
TGCTCGCGTTAGCACCCGCTTCACCACCAATGCCAAACGGGCAACGAAGGTTGTATGGGAAAGGCATGAAATGTACGTCAGACATTAAGCCACTACGACGTTCTTTAGTGCCAAGGTTACCCATCATGCCCATAGTGCCGTTAGTCATGCCGTGGTAAGCACCACGAAAAGCAAACATGGTGTTGCGACCTGTAGTTTGCTTGGCTAGCTTGATCGCGGCTTCCACAGCATCAGCGCCAGACGGGCCACAGAATTGAAGAACCGAGTTCGTTGAAAAGTCTTGAGGGAGAAAAGCTTTAACTCGCTTGATAAACGTCTCTTTTGCTTGAGTCGTAATATCAAGTGTCTGATATGGCAAACCAGAATCGAGTTGGTCTTTAAGTGCTTGGTTAATCTCAGGGTGGTTGTAGCCCAGAGAAAGTGTACCTGCACCGGCTAAGCAATCGAGAAAGAGTTGGCCACGAGTATCTTCAACTAAAACACCACATGCTCGTTTAATAGCAATCGGTAGGCGTCTTGGGTAAGAGCGAACATCCGACTCATGCTGTTCTTGCTCTAGCAAAATAGCGTCAGGTGTTAAGTCGTAAGTTCCCTCTACGATAGGAACCATAGTTGAAAATGAATTTGCGATAGTATTAATATCGACTTCAAAGGCGGTAGTCATAAAAGTCCCCTTGAATGTGTTCATACTCACCTCCATCAGACACAATTGCACACCGTCCCTCTATTGATTTAGAGAGAGTTCATAGTGAAACACGCGTATTGTCTAGAAATGAGATATAGCTGTACGCTCGCATAAGTCAAATAACGAATACGAAATTAGGCCGTCTTAGGACAGCAAAAATTAGTTAGCGTGAGCTCAAGGTTCAGTAATGCTACTGTTTTGAAGAATTGGACATTTGTGCAGTATCGGACAGCTATGAAGAACTGGCCCTTTTGGAAATGCAGAGCTGATTAGCAATGTTGTTATTAGTGTGTTCAATGTTGGGTTTCCCATTAGCATGGCGAATTGCGCCATAAGTATCCCGTCTATCAGCTAAAGGCTAGCTGATACCTACCCTACGTAATGTCCCAATCAGCAAGAATGGTCACTACGCGTATCCCCCAGAAGCAATCGTTGCTCTTCTTGAACATTGTTCATTCCGAGATTGCGCGGGAAAGTAACATAAAGTGAAATGAACGATCAATAGTTTTTAATAATCGCTTGATAAATAGGAGCGGTAACTGACAAATTGCTGAAAATATCGACAAGTTAATCTTTTGATAAGGAGCTCCCCGGTTCACTCATTCCTCGCGCCCGAGGATGACGACATGGGCATATAAACGTTGTTAGTGAGGCTTTGAGACCAGAAAAATCAGAACGGCAGAAACCAAAAAGCCCGAACATTTCTGTTCGGGCTTTCTAATTTGGAGCGATACATCGGGTTCGAACCGATGACCTCAACCTTGGCAAGGTTGCGC
>NZ_JBGOOO010000024.1:0-71902 GCF_041439695.1 Vibrio sp. FF266 | reverse complement strand
GATGACCTCAACCTTGGCAAGGTTGCGCTCTACCAACTGAGCTAGTATCGCATTTTCATTACTCTTCTAAACGAAAGAGATAATGGAGGCGCCTCCCGGAGTCGAACCGAGGTCCACGGATTTGCAATCCGCTGCATAGCCACTCTGCCAAGGCGCCTTAGTAACTCCAATCGAATCGCTTATTGCCATCCTCTTGGGTACGGGATGCATTCTACGGATTCGAGCGTTTGAGTCAATATTATTTTTGTATTTTTAATTCGTTTGAATAGATTTTATACGAAACAGGCTAAATAGCTGACTTTGTGTGCAAAGCACTTTGTGGACAGGCTATTCAAAGGAGATCTATATCACATTAGATATCCACTATTGATAATTTAACCTTAGGTTAAAGATCAAAAAAGCGAGCCTCAGCTCGCTTCTTCATCAATGGTGTTTTTCGTCTAACAAATCATCTTTGGCGGCCATCAAGTATTGCGCCATTGACCAGTAAGTAAGAACGGTTGCAACATAGAGTGCAATGTAACCCACCCAAACCATCCAGTCGTCGTATCGCCAGATAAGTACCCAAAGAGCGAACATCTGAGAAACGGTTTTCACTTTACCAACCCAAGATACCGCAACGCTTGCACGTTTGCCGATTTCAGCCATCCATTCACGAAGCGCCGAGATGATAATTTCACGACCAATCATGGTCACAGCAGGAATAGTCACCCAGATCGAGTGATAATGCTCGGTAACTAAGATAAGAGCAGTAGCAACGAGCACTTTATCCGCCACGGGGTCAATAAAGGCACCAAAGCGAGACGTTTGTCCTAGTTTACGAGCCAGCATGCCATCTAGCCAGTCAGTAAAACCCGCTACCCAAAACACCATTGCAGCAGCAAAAGGAGCCCATTCATAAGGTAGGTAAAAAACAACAACGAATACTGGGATTAAAAATAGTCTCAGTAAGGACAAAATGTTAGGTATATTCAAACGCATATTATTAGGCTCTTATCAATTGCGCTTTAATGGTGCGGGATTTTTACTATTGTTTCAATGCTTGATAAATGTTTTCTGCCAAAGAATGACTAATGCCCGGCACTTTGGCTATTTCTTCGACAGTTGCACGCTTAAGTTCTTGTAAGCCACCCATATATTTCAACAAAGATTGACGACGCTTAGGCCCTACCCCTTCAATTCCTTCAAGTGCACTGGTTCTACGCGTTTTACCACGTTTTGCTCTGTGCCCGGCTATAGCATGATTATGGCTTTCGTCACGAATATGTTGGATAAGGTGTAGCGCTGGCGCATCACTGGGTAAATTGAACTCTTCGCCTTCAAGAGTCACCAAGGTTTCTAAACCCGGTTTGCGCGTAACCCCTTTGGCTATACCCATCATTCTTGGTCGAAATGGCCAATCACCCCAATATTGAGAAATGATCTCATGAGCGCGGTTGAGCTGACCTTTACCACCGTCGATAAAAATGATGTCTGGGATCTTATCGACATCAAGTTGCTTCGAGTAACGCCTCTCAAGCGCCTGAGCCATTGCCGCGTAATCATCACCACCGGTAATGCCAGTGATGTTGTAACGGCGGTATTCCGGCTTAACAGGGCCTTCCTGATTGAACACCACACAAGACGCTATCGTACTTTCACCCATGGTATGACTGATATCAAAACATTCCATCCGTTTAATCACATCCATCGACAACACTTCTTGAAGCTCTTTAAAGCGCTGGTTGATGGTCATCTTGTGATTAATCTTGGTGGTAATAGCCGTCAATGCATTGGTATTCGAGAGTTTAAGGTAACGACCTCGAGTACCTGAAGGGTTGGTATTGAAGTGAATCTTACGACCCGCCACTTCACACAAGGCTTCTTGAATCGGTGTGATATCTTCCATCAAATCGGCATTGAGAATCAAACGAGTTGGGATGGTTCTCGCTTCATTATGCGCAAGATAGTATTGGCTTAAAAAGCTCGAAAAAACCTCTTCTCGCACCGTATTGGTGGGAATTTTCGGGAAATGGCTTCTACTGCCTAAAACCTTGCCTTGGCGAATCATCAAGATATGAATACACGCTACGCCATTCTCTTGAGCAAAGCCCAACACGTCCATATCTTCCATTGAATCGTCGGATACATATTGTTGTTCTTGCACGCGTCGAATCGCTTGGATTTGGTCACGGAACGCGGCAGCTTGCTCAAAGCGAAGCTCTCGGCTTGCTGTGTCCATCTTTTCGATGAGCGTCTCAAGGACTAACTTGTCCTTCCCTTGCAAGAACAGACGAACGTAATCGATAAGTTCACTGTACTCTTCATCAGAGATGATTGAGCTGACACATGGCGCAGCACAACGGCCAATCTGATACATCAAACACGGGCGCGTTCTATTGGCATAAACGGTATCTTCACACTGACGGGCAGGGAAAATCTTTTGGATTAGGTGTAGCGTCTCACGCACAGCGCCGGAATCAGGGTAAGGACCAAAGTATTCGCCCTTTTTCTTTTTAGCACCACGATGCATCGACAAACGAGGATGCTTGTGACCGCTAATAAAAATATAAGGGTACGACTTATCATCACGCAAAAGTACGTTGTATTTAGGCAAGTACTGCTTGATGTAGTTATGCTCAAGGATGAGCGCTTCTGTTTCCGTGTGCGTTACAGTGACATCGATCTTGTCAATATTGCTGACTAAAGCGCGTGTTTTTTCACTGTCGACTTTTTTACGGAAATAACTGGAAAGGCGTTTTTTGAGGTTCTTAGCTTTACCGACGTAAATAACAACAGCCTCGGCGTTATACATTCGATAAACGCCGGGCTGCTCTGTTACTGTCTTGAGGAATGAGACTGAGTCAAACAAGTTGGTCACTATACGATCTCAGTGTTAAAGGGTCTCAGTGTCTAACATTCCATGTCTAATCGCTAAATGCGTCAGCTCTACATCGCCACTGATATCCAATTTGCTGAACAAACGGTAGCGGTAACTGTTGACTGTTTTAGGACTTAGATTGAGTTGTTCTGAAATATCCGTCACTTTCTGACCTTTGGTAATCATCATCATGATTTGAAGTTCACGTTCAGATAAGTCTGCGAATGGATTTTCAGACGCAGGCGAGAATTGGCTCAAAGCCATCTGCTGCGCAATTTCTGGCGAAATGTATCGTTGGCCACTATTAACCACTCGAATTGCATTTACCATTTCATCCGGACCTGCCCCTTTAGTAAGGTAACCAGCAGCTCCAGCTTGCATCACTTTAGTTGGAAACGGATTTTCCGTATGAACAGTTAAAACGATGATTTTAACATCAGGGTTGAAACGCAAGATTTTCTTGGTTGCTTCTAAGCCACCAATACCAGGCATATTCATATCCATCAAAATAACGTCAGTATTGTTAGTACGACACCATTTTGCAGCATCTTCACCGCTCTCAGCTTCCCCTGCTACGTTCATTCCACGGACGTCTTCAATAATACGTCGTATCCCTGTGCGAACCAGCTCGTGATCATCTACAAGGAAAACATTTATCAAACTTGTATCTCCACACTATTAATTGGCTCTGCAACCACTGTGTCATTTCATCTGTTTGAAACAATTGAACAAAGGAACAGTGAATCGCAGCATTGAGTACATCTTAACTTAATTACTAAAAAAAAGCTCTGTTGAATATGTGCTGAAACACGAACTTTAGCAAGTACTTATTAACAAATAAGCCAACTAAAACAACAAGCTTTTTCTAAAAATCAACCAGTTAAAACAACGCCCAATAAAATTACACAAGATAAAGATATTTTCAATACCATTGAATAGCCATTCGCGACAATTTCACTTATTTGCTTATAGAGTCCCGTTATTTGCCTCTGTTAACTAGAATTTAGTTAGTATTTTTGCTGCCTGTTATGCGCTGAGGGTCGCTAGGTGGTAGTATTCGATTCCCAATTTCAATAGGTTACTACATTGGATATTCAGCAAGGCTTTGTACTCACAAGACAAGCAAGAGACTTTTCAGGGCGCACACAAATCGACTTGTGGTTAAGCACCCCTCAAGGCCCTACTCTACTGATAATTCAAAATGAAAAGCCTGTATTTTTTGTCGCGCAAACTGATGTTGAAGCATGTCAGGCTATCGCAGCGAAAGAGTCTATCAATTGCCAGTTAAAGCCTTTAGAGCTAGCAACATTTGACCAAACCCCTTTAGCCGCTTGTTACACCTCTCTGTCGAGAAGTAGCTTTAGTTTAGCGCAAGCCTTTCACAGCGAAGAAATCCAAACCTTTGAAAGCGATATTCGACTCGCCGATCGATTCTTAATGGAACGCTTTATTAAAGGCAGTATCGAATTCACAGGCACTATCACCCCAAAAAGACAGCATCGCAGAGTATCGAACGCAAAATGTCGAACTGGCGATTACTTGCCAAACTTGTCTGTGGTTTCGCTTGATATTGAATGCTCGGAAAAAGGCGTACTTTATTCCATTGGCTTAGACAGCCCGATGGACAGCCGAGTCATCATGGTCGGCGAACCACAAGAGGCTGACACAAACGTCCAATGGGTTACCAACGAGAAAGAGCTGCTTGAAGCTATGATTGCGTGGTTCTCCGAGTTTGACCCAGACATCATCATCGGTTGGAATGTCATTGATTTCGACTTTAGGCTGCTGCACAAGCGTTCGGAATGGAACGAAGTGAAACTCAGTATCGGTAGAGACAATCAACCAAGCTTTTTCCGTAGTTCTGCACAAAACCAGCAAGGCTTTATCACTATCCCAGGCCGCGTTGTGTTGGATGGCATCGACATGCTCAAGACAGCGACCTACCACTTCCGCTCTTGGTCTCTTGAATCGGTATCTCAAGAGCTACTCGGCGAAGGCAAAGACATCCATAACGTTCACGACCGCATGGATGAGATAAACCGGATGTTTAAGTTCGATAAGCCTTCGCTCGCCAAGTACAACCTTCAAGACTGCGTGCTAGTAAATCGCATCTTCGAACACACTCACCTACTCGACTTCGCGATTGAGCGCTCTCGATTAACCGGTGTCGAGCTGGATCGTGTTGGTGGCTCTGTTGCGGCCTTTACTAATTTATACATGCCTCAAATACACCGAGCAGGTTACGTCGCGCCGAACTTAGAGCCTGAGAACTGGATCGCTAGCCCCGGTGGTTATGTGATGGATTCGATTCCCAACCTTTATGACTCTGTGTTGGTACTCGATTTTAAGAGCCTTTACCCATCGATCATTCGTTCTTTCTTAATTGACCCGATGGGGTTAATTGAAGGACTAAAGTTAGAGTTAGGCTCTGAAGAAGACCAAGCGGTGGCTGGGTTTCGTGGCGGTCAATTCCACCGCTCTAAGCACTTTCTACCAGAGATGATCGAAAATCTCTGGGCAGCGCGTGATGTCGCAAAGAAAAATAACGAGAAAGCTTTTTCTCAGGCGATTAAGATCATCATGAACTCTTTCTATGGTGTGCTGGGTTCTTCTGGTTGTCGTTTCTTTGATACTCGATTGGCGTCATCGATCACCATGCGTGGTCATGAGATCATGAAGCAAACCAAGGTTCTGATCGAAGATAAAGGGTATCAAGTAATTTACGGAGATACCGATTCAACTTTCGTGTCTCTTAATGGCAGTTTTGAGCAAGAACAAGCAGACGAGATTGGTCACTCTCTTGTTGCTTACATCAACGACTGGTGGACGAATCACCTGAAAGAGGTCTACAACCTCACCTCGATACTTGAATTGGAATACGAGACCCATTACCGCAAGTTTCTAATGCCGACAATTCGGGGCTCTGAGACAGGATCGAAGAAACGTTATGCAGGCTTAATCAATCAAGGTGACCAAGAGAAGATCATTTTTAAAGGCCTTGAAAGTGCACGAACCGATTGGACGCCTCTCGCACAACAGTTCCAACAAACCTTGTATGAGATGGTCTTTCACGACCAAGATCCAAGTGATTATGTTAGACAGTTTGTCGATGAAACATCCGCAGGCAAACACGATGACCTACTGGTTTATCAAAAGCGCTTGCGCCGTAAATTGCATGAATACCAGAAGAACATTCCGCCACAGGTTCGCGCAGCAAGATTAGCCGATGAGATCAATGCTCAGCTCGGTCGCCCACTTCAATACCAAAACAAAGGACGTATTGAATATTTGATTACGCTGAGTGGCCCTGAGCCCAAGGAGTACTTAAAGAGTGGCATCGATTATCAACATTACATCGACAAGCAGATTAAACCGGTCGCAGAAGCGATTTTGCCCTTCATTGGTTTAGATTTTGAAAGAGTTAGCGGGCAGCAACTAGGCCTGTTCTAGATTTAATTCTCTTTTCGAGGCGACATTAGACTCGAGATATCTATTAAAACTCGAACCGGACATCAAAACGAAAAAAGCAGAGGAGTTCTTAACTCGCTCTGCTTTTTCATATCAACGGATAGCTTACGAAGCCCTATCCGATTCGAAACTCAGTTTTCTGATACTGCTTAACCAGCCATTCACCAAAGCCATCAAGAATCCCTATCACCGAACGTTTGGGAATCGCTCGTCCAGACAGCAGAATACCCAATCTTTGAATCTCAACTTCTTTCTCTGGATGATATCTCAAGAACTGTTGACCGCACTCCATAGGTGCATCGAACCAATTCTTGTCTCGGTACATAATCAAAGAGTAACTGGCTCGCAGAAGCTTCTTGGCAATAATCACTTGCGCGGCGACTTGCTGCTCTGGCGTTGTTGCTCGGGCAATCTTATTATGATAAACCGCTAACCAATTCTCCGCGTCCATATTCCAGTGTTTGGCAATTTCCCAACTCGTTTCGAAATCGCCATAGCAGTCTGATAAATCTTCACCATGCACACACACAGCTAAATGCTTAAGCATGAAGCCCCACGTAAAGATATTGTCGAAATCAACTATCTCGCTCACCAAGGTGGTTTTGATCGCCACTTGAGTGACCTGAGGGAAGCTCTTTTGGAAGCGCCATTTAATGGTATTCAGCAGCGTGGTTCGTTGATCTGGGAAAGGACGATGGGTAACCACAACCACATCTAGATTCGAGCGACCGACAACGGCTTGTTTGCGTGCCACACTGCCATAAACATAGACACTGTGCAGATTAGAACCTAACCCACCTTTTAGAAAGGTAATCAGATCGTTAACCACAGGTTGAAATTCAGGTTGAAATGGCTGTGTTGGGTCAATAACAGATAGCTGCATAGGTCGTTTCGGTAAATAAAATAATGATTTAACTGTCTCTCTATGATCGCTTAGGTGACTTTATGATTCAAGCTATTCCTATTTATAGCGTCTACGAGATATAATCACCGGATAGACCCAATAAGGACAAACACAAAATGCCTAGAGCAAGTGAGATTAAAAAAGGTTTTGCGATCAATGTTGATGGCAAAACAGTACTAGTTAAAGATATCGAAGTAACAACACCAGGTGGCCGTGGCGGTCAAAAGATTTACCGCTTCCGTGGTCACGATGTAGCAACTGGCGTTAAAACAGAAGTTCGTCACAAGGCTGACGAAATCGTTGAAACGATCGACGTAACTAAGCGTGCAGTGATGTTCTCTTACGTTGATGGCAACGAGTACATCTTCATGGATAACGAAGATTACACACAATTCATCTTCAACGGTGAAATGATCGAAGACGAACTACTGTTCATCAACGAAGATACGCAAGGTATGTACGCGATTCTTATCGACGGTACTGCAGCGACTCTTGAACTACCAACTTCAGTTGAGCTAGTAATCGAAGAGACAGACCCTTCAATCAAAGGTGCATCTGCTTCAGCTCGTACTAAGCCAGCTCGTCTGTCTACAGGCCTTACTGTTCAAGTTCCTGAGTACATTGCAACTGGCGACAAAGTTGTTGTGAACACAGCTGAACGTAAATACATGAACCGCGCAAGCTAAGATACTGATTATGACCGAAGCTAACGACCTAATGTCTTACGACGACGCAATTGACACTGCATACGACATCTTTCTAGAGATGGCTGCTGATAATCTTGAACCTGCAGACGTGATCTTATTCACGGCTCAGTTTGAAGATCGTGGCGCTGCAGAACTTGTTGAAACTGGTGACGATTGGGTTGAACATGTTGGCTTTGAAGTCGACAAAGAGATCTACGCTGAAGTACGCATTGGTCTTGTAAATGAAGCTGATGATGTCTTAGATGACGTATTCGCTCGTCTACTGATCAGCCGTGACCCTGAACACAAGTTCTGTCACATGTTGTGGAAACGCGACTAGGCTCTTCTTAAACCAGCTCAGAGTACTGAGCTGGTTTTCTTACGACTTCATAGCCTCATCACTTTACCAAACTGCAACTCTACAAAATTATGACCAAAGCAAAGACAGATACCCTATCCAAAGGCTATGCCTGTGTTGGATTAGTAAATCCCAAAACCCCTGAAAATGTTGGCTCAGTAATGCGAGCAGCTGGTTGCTATGGAGCAAACTCTGTATTTTATACAGGCACCCGTTATGACCACGCTCGACAGTTTCATACCGACACCAAAGAAAAGCACCTTGAGTTGCCATTAATTGGTGTTGAAGATCTTAAAGATATTATTCCTGTTGGCTGCGTGCCCATCGCGGTTGATTTGATAGAAGGCGCCAAGCCTCTGCCTGATTATAAGCACCCACCTCGTGCTTTTTATATCTTCGGCCCTGAAGATGGGACTCTGAAAAAAGAGATCACAGACTTCTGTCGTGAAACTATCTATGTTCCGACTAATGGCTGCATGAACCTTGCTGCTGCGGTCAATGTCATTTTGTATGACCGCATGGCGAAGGGTGATAACTTTTCTAATCATTTGAAAGTGACCTAAAACCAATCGTAGTCCATAGCTAGTCACCCTAGCTAGTGAAGCACTTCTACCTGGTTAATCGTTTCTACTTGGTAAGCACTTCCACATGATTTGAACTGCGCCATATTCAAGACGAAAAAAAACCTGCTAAGTTAGCAGGTTTTTTAGTATTCGAAACGTTGGATTAAGCTTAAGAACTGTAGCAACTACTGGTGTAATTACTTACGTGATCTTGGCTTAGCCGGTTTAGCCGGGCGTCCGTTGTTTAGTTTAGGCTTTTTGGTAGCCTGAGGTTTGCCATTGGTCGCTGGAGCACTACGGCCTGAATCAGGTGTTGTAGTACCGCGAGTTGCAGGCTTCTTACGCTTAGTCTGGTTGCTACGGCCTTTAGGAGCATTTGCGCGCTCTTCATGACGCTTAACAGCACGACGAATTTTCTGGCTACGAGAACGCTCACGCTTACGAGAAGTGTTTGCAGGATCAAGATCCAACAGTGTCTCTTTTTCTGGCTGAAGTTCAACAAGCTCACGCAAGTAGTTTACTTCTTGAAGATCTAGCTCTTTCCAACCGCCACGAGGCAGTTTCTTATCAAGGTAGATATCACCGTAACGTACACGTTTCAGACGGCTTACTGTTGTTTCTTGTGATTCCCAAAGACGACGAACCTCACGGTTACGACCTTCGTTAATTGCCACGTAGAAAGTATGGTTCATACCTTCACCGCCAGCGTAAACCACATCTTCGAAACGAGCCATACCATCTTCAAGTTGAACGCCACGAGTCACGTTCTTAACTTTTTGCTCGGTTACTTCACCAAATACACGTACTAGGTACTCACGCTCAACCTGACGGCTTGGGTGCATTAGGCGGTTAGCTAGTTCACCATCGGTTGTGAACAACAGTAGGCCTGATGTGTTTGCATCAAGACGACCAACTGAAATCCAACGAGAACCACGGATCTTAGGTAGACGATCGAAAACAGTACGGCGACCTTCAGGATCGTGACGAGTACAAAGCTCACCTTCAGGTTTGTAGTAAGCAAGTACACGACAAACCACTTCTTCAGAGGCTTTGCCTGTAATTGTGTGGCCATCGATACGGATCACTGAGTTCTCGTCTTCAAGACGCTCACCCAATTTCGCAACTTGACCGTTAACACTTACACGACCAGATTTGATTAAACCTTCTAGTTCACGACGAGAACCGTGACCAGCTCGCGCTAAAACCTTCTGTAATTTTTCGCTCATTTACTCTTTTCTACCTAATTGTCGTCTTCACAGACGTCGAATGAATTTTTCGCGACCAAATCGCGGTCGCGTATTATCGCAAATAACCTGCCAAAAAGCACTTGTTATTTACTCTGACAGGTTTGCTGTTTCGTTACAGACTGTTAATCAGTAACGCTATTATTCAAACGGCGCTGGATCACCGGCACCACGACGTAAAACAACGGCGTCATCGTCACTAAAGTCAATAACCGTAGTAGGTTGCTCACCTAAGTAGCCGCCATTCAAAATGACATCAACCGCATGCTCTAAGCTGTCACGAATTTCTTCAGGATCCGATTCAGTTGTCTCGTTCCCCGGAAGAATCAGAGACGTCGACATTAATGGCTCGCCCATTGCTTCTAGAAGGTCTAGGGCAATTTTGTTGTCCGGTACACGAATACCGATCGTTTTACGCTTAGCGTTCATCAAACGCTTTGGCACTTCTTTTGTTGCTTTGAAAATAAACGTGTAAGCACCTGGCGTGTGCGCCTTAAGCAGACGGAAAGCCACGTTATCTACTCGTGCATACAGTGACAACTCAGAAAGGTCACGGCATAACAAAGTGAAATTGTGCTTATCATCAATTCGACGAATTTTACAGATGCGTTCGAGTGCTTGTTTATTCTCAAGCTGACAACCCAGTGCATAACCTGAATCTGTTGGATAAACCACAACGCCGCCATTGCGAATAATCGCAACCGCTTGAGTAATTAAGCGCGCTTGTGGGTTATCTGGGTGTACATAAAAAAACTGGCTCATTGTTGATCCTCGTTATCGAATCTCTCGACTCTATCATCAGAAGGAGCTGGTTCACCTAAAGACTATTCAGATGGTGAAACCGTTTGAAACTCCCAATCTTTCCATACTTCTTCGACCCCAGAAGGTAGCCAGAGATTACGTCCAAGTTCCATCCATGGGGATGGGTAATGGAAGTCGCTGCCTTGGGAGGCTAATAGTTTGTATTGTATAGCATAATCCGCAAGTGTGCGTCTTTCTTGTTGTGCTTGCTGAGGTTGAGCCACTTCCATAGCGTCACCATTTGCTTCAACAAATGCAGCGAGAAGGCGTTTAACCCACTTGGCGGTTAGGCCATATCGCGCAGGGTGAGCAAGCACCGCTTGGCCACCAGCTGCATGAATTGCCGTGACAGCATCACCCATTGAGCACCATGTTGGCGGCACATAACCTGGATTGTTGCGCGTAAGAAACTTTTTAAACACCTGCTGCATGGTTTTCGCGTAGCCATTGTCGACTAACCATTTCGCAAAGTGAGCTCGAGTAATTGGTGCATCACCTGCAATCAACTTAACCTCTTCTAACACACCTTCACGAGTCGCTTTCTCAAGACGTTGAGCAATCATCTCTGCACGTCCGACACGGTGTTGCTTCTGTTGTTCAATTAACGCTTTCAATTCTGGTGATTCAGGATCGACGTTTAACCCAACAATATGGATATCTTTGTTTTGCCAAACAGTTGAGATCTCGATGCCGTTAATCAACTGAATAGGAAGATTGTTATCAGCAATATAGCTGCGTGCTTCTGCAAGCCCATCAGTCGTATCATGATCTGTAATCGCTAACGCTTCGATGTTAAAGCCTAGCGCTCGGTCAATCAGTTCAGGTGGAGTAAGTCGGCCATCTGAGGCTGTTGTATGACTATGTAGATCAATTCTCATATATTCTTTTTCATTGTTTTCAATTTTTATCGTTATATTTGTGTCAACGCACTTGACCTGCAAGCGCAAAACTAGTTAACTAGTACACAAATACGAAGTATCACATTTGATAGGTTCACTATGTTACAAGAATTTAACCAAAACCATAAAGATAAAGTTTTAGAACTTTCTTCAGTAGAAGCAAGTTCAGAGCTTAATTGGTGGCGCACTTGGACAAGTTCTTGGTGGGCCAACGTGTACTTCTAATTAAACAGTTTGTTTATAAAAAAGTTATCACTAAGCCCGCTTTCATAGCGGGCTTTTTAATTTGTCGAACATCTCACATTCAACTGACTAACAAATCAACGAATTGACAATATTCTAGATTGGGTGAAAGGTATCTTTATGCGACTATGTACGGCAGGAAATTTAAAGAATCATAAAGGAGGTCTTGTGAACAAGGCCATTGAAATCAAAAAGCTGGGAACCATTGAGGTCATCAATTCTTCCGTTCCTTACTCGCAAGATCCAACCAGTGTTTTTCATACTCTGTGTGAAAACAAAACAGACAGTCTGTTGTTGGAATCTGCTGAGATTGAATCTAAACAGAACCTGACAAGCCTACTCCTTATCGACTCTGCTGTTCGCATCGTATGTCGCGGACATGAAGTAACCTTTCAAGCGTTGACTCAAAATGGTCAAGCGCTAATCGAACACCTAGCTCAAAACGTTAAAACAGAGATAAAATCTGACCTTACGGATAACGTATTGACGCTGACTTTTGTCGAACCAAGCAACGAATTAGACGAAGATTCACGTTTAAGAGAAGCGTCTTCATTCGATGCACTGCGTTTGGTTCAACACAGCTTTGAGCAAGACGCGGATAACAAGCACGCGTTATTCATGGCTGGCCTATTCGCTTACGACATCGTGGCGAACTTTGAACCGCTAGGCGATGCAGAAGCGACCAACAACTGCCCTGACTTTGTTTTCTACGTTGCAGAAACACTATTGCGTTTCGATCACCAAGAGAACGAAGGTCTGCTTCACGCCAGCTTGTTCACTCAAGATGAAAACATCAGAACACAATTAACTGAGCGTCTAGCTGACATTCAAACACAATGTCAGTCATTGAAAGCCATCACAGAAGTAACGCCGCTCGACAATGTTGACGCTGTACCAAGTGTTTCAGATGAAGACTTCTGCCAAACGGTTCGTGACCTAAAAGAGTACGTAGTAAAAGGCGATGTGTTCCAAGTGGTACCTTCACGCCGCTTCACGCTGCCTTGCCCTGCTCCACTGGCGGCTTATAAAGAGCTCAAGCAAAGTAATCCAAGCCCTTACATGTTCTATATGCAAGACGAGCTGTTTACTCTGTTTGGTGCTTCTCCAGAAAGTGCACTGAAGTACGAAACCGAAACCAACCAAATCGAGATTTACCCAATTGCTGGTACTCGCCGTCGTGGTAAGCGCCCAAATGGCCAAATCGATTTCGATCTAGACAGCCGTATTGAGCTTGAACTGCGTACCGACAAGAAAGAAAACGCCGAGCACATGATGCTTGTTGACCTAGCACGTAACGATGTGGCTCGTATTGCCGAAGCAGGCACTCGCCACGTAGCAGACTTGTTGAAAGTGGATCGCTACAGCCATGTGATGCACTTGGTTTCTCGTGTTGTTGGTCAGCTACGTGAAGACTTAGATGCCCTACACGCTTACCAAGCTTGTATGAACATGGGCACGCTAACGGGCGCACCAAAAATCCGCGCAATGCAGCTTATTCGTGACGTAGAAAAAACGCGTCGTGGTAGCTACGGTGGTGCAGTCGGTTATCTAACCGGTGAAGGCACGTTAGATACGTGTATCGTGATTCGTTCTGCTTACGTTGAAAATGGCGTAGCACAAGTACAAGCGGGTGCTGGTGTGGTGTTCGATTCAGACCCACAAGCAGAAGCCGATGAAACTCGCGGCAAAGCACAAGCGGTTATCTCTGCGATTCAAGCAGCTCACACTAAGAGCTCTGCTACAAACCAACACTCATCAAATAAGAAGGAGTCGTAATCATGGCTGATATTGTATTCATCGATAACTTCGACTCATTCACTTACAACCTTGTAGACCAATTTCGTTCGTTGGGTCACAGCGTAAAAATTTACCGTAACAACATTCCTGCAAAAGTAGTTGAAGCGGCGATCAACGAACTAGACAACCCTGTTGCACTGCTTTCACCAGGCCCTGGCGCTCCAGCGGATGCGGGCTGCATGCCTGAGTTAATTCAGCTGCTAAAAGGCAAAGTGCCAATGATTGGCATTTGTTTAGGTCACCAAGCGATTGTTGAAGCCTACGGCGGCACCGTTGCAGGCGCTGGCGAAATCATTCATGGTAAGGTGTCGATGATGGAACACCAAAACCATGCGACTTACCAAGGCTTACCTTCGCCACTGGCTATTGCTCGCTACCACTCTTTAGTGGCAACGCATGTATCTGATAGCTTAACGGTGACCGCTGAAGTCGATGATTTGGTGATGTCTGTAGTTCAAGAACAAGACAAGGTTTGTGGATTCCAATTCCACCCTGAATCGATAATGACGACCTACGGTGCAACGCTTCTAGCGAACGCTATCGAATGGGCTCTTGAGAAACCTCTTCATCTAGAGAAAAGCTCTACTCTTGATAAAAAGACTAACTAGGAAACGATCATGGAACAGATTAATAAACTTTACGAACAACAGTCTCTTACTCAAGAAGAAAGCCAACAACTGTTTGATGTGATCATCAAGGGCGAACTAGACCCAATTTTGATGGCTTCTGCGCTAACTGCACTAAAAATCAAAGGCGAAACGCCCGATGAGATCGCTGGCGCAGCAAAAGCACTGCTTGCCAATGCAAACCCGTTCCCACGTCCTGATTACGATTTTGCAGACATCGTAGGTACAGGTGGCGACGGTCATGACACCATCAACATTTCTACAACTTCTGCATTTGTAGCAGCAGCGTGTGGTTTAAAAATAGCTAAGCACGGCAACCGCAGCGTATCGAGCAAATCAGGCTCTTCTGACTTACTGGATTCGTTCGGTATTAACCTAGCGATGACAGCAGAAGACACTCGTACTGCAGTCGACGAGCTTGGCGTAGCATTCCTATTTGCTCCGCAATATCACGTCGGTGTACGTCACGCGATGCCTGTTCGTCAGACGATGAAAACGCGCACTATCTTCAACATCCTTGGTCCACTGATTAACCCTGCTCGCCCTAATATCGAGTTAATGGGTGTTTACAGCAAAGAGCTCGTCCGCCCTATCGCGGAAACCATGCTGCAAATGGGTATGAAGCGTGCTGCAGTTGTGCATGGTAGTGGCCTTGATGAAGTGGCTATTCATGGCGAGACAATCGTTGCTGAAATTAAAGATGGCAAAATTCACGAGTACACAGTGACACCGGCAGACTTTGGCCTGAACACTCACCCTCTTGAAGCAATCAAGGGCGGCGAGCCAGAAGAGAACAAAGCCATCACAACCGATATCCTGACGGGTAAAGGCACAGATGCTCAAGTTGGCGCTGTGGCAGTCAACGTTGCTCTGCTAATGCGTCTATTTGGTCACGAAGATCTAAAAGCCAACACACAGCAAGCGATTGACGCGATGAACTCTGGCAAAGCATACGAGCTTGTACAAAAGCTTGCTGCACACGCCTAACGAACGACGGAGTTGAGACAAAGAATATGACACAGACTACCGATAAACTGTCGACCCACGTTTCAGTCAAAGACGCTGAAATGGCGGAAGTATTAGCAAAAATCGTTCGTGACAAATACCAATGGGTTGAAGCGCGTAAGCAAACTCAACCATTGGACGAGTTTAAAGCAGCGTTAACCGCAACAGACCGCAGCTTTTATGATGCATTGAGCGGCGAACAAACGGTTTTCATCACTGAATGTAAGAAGGCATCTCCGTCAAAAGGTTTAATCCGTGACGAGTTTGATTTGGACTATATTGCATCGGTGTACAACAACCACGCCAACGCAATTTCAGTACTGACAGACGAGAAATACTTTCAAGGTGACTTTGAGTTTTTACCAAAGGTTCGCAGCATTGCTAAGCAGCCTATTCTTTGTAAAGACTTCATGGTTGATACCTACCAAGTTTACTTAGCTCGTCACTACTCTGCTGATGCTATCTTGTTGATGCTATCGGTATTAGATGACGAAGAGTACCAAGCACTGGCGGAAGTCGCTCACTCACTCAACATGGGTGTACTTACCGAAGTCAGCAACGAAGAAGAGCTTCACCGCGCAGTCGCTTTAAAAGCAAAAGTGATCGGCATTAATAACCGTAACCTGCGTGACCTTTCGACTGATTTGAACCGTACCAAAGAGTTGGCTCCGCTGATTCGCGAACTGGCTCCAAACGCAGTCGTGATTTCAGAGTCTGGCATCTACAATCATCAGCAAGTACGTGACCTTTCAACATTTGCAGACGGCTTCCTAATCGGTAGCTCTCTGATGGCTGAAAAGAACCTAGAGCTTGCGGTGCGTAAAGTGACACTCGGTGAAAACAAGGTGTGTGGTTTAACTCACTCTGACGATGCCGCGAAAGCGTATCAAGCAGGTGCAGTATTCGGTGGTTTGATTTTCGTTGAAGCGTCTAAGCGTCATGTGGATATCGAGGCAGCTCGTTTAACCATGAGCGGCGCACCTTTGAACTACGTGGGTGTGTTCCAAAATCATAGTGTTGCTGACGTTGCTAACACAGTTTCTGAACTCGGTCTGTTTGCGGTGCAACTGCACGGTGATGAGTCTCAAGCATTTGTCGATGAGTTAAAACAATCACTACCTGAACACGTTGAGATTTGGAAAGCTTACGGTGTGGCTTCTGGTGCTGAAAACGGTGCTAAAAGCGCGCTACCAGAATTACTGAAAAGCAACGTGACTCGTCACCTGCTAGATACTAAAGTGGGTTCTCAAACGGGTGGTACAGGTCAAGCGTTCGATTGGAGCCTAATCAACAACCAAAGCGCAATCATGTTGGCGGGTGGCCTAACCCCAGACAATGCTAACCAAGCAGCGAAACTAGGCTGCTTAGGGCTAGACCTAAACTCAGGCGTTGAATCCACTCCAGGTAAAAAAGACGCAGACAAGCTGCAACGCGCTTTTGCAGCGATTCGTAATTACTAGTCCAAGCTCGGCGCTAGAAATTAGAAAGCAGAAACTAAAAACATATTTTTGAGCTTTGCCTTTTGCGAAGCTCAAGCAAGATTAAATGACTTGGTGTGAATACACATCGATAGAATTGAAGGAATAACACAATGGCTAAACTCGATGCCTACTTTGGTGAATACGGTGGTCAATACGTACCGCAGATCCTAGTGCCAGCACTAGACCAACTGGAACAAGCATTTATCGATGCACAAGCAGATCCTGAGTTCCGCAGTGAATTCATGACGCTTCTTCAAGAGTACGCAGGTCGTCCAACGGCACTAACGCTAACGCGTAACCTGACTAAAGGTACAAAAACCAAACTGTACCTAAAGCGTGAAGATCTACTTCACGGCGGTGCTCACAAGACAAACCAAGTTCTTGGCCAAGCATTGCTAGCAAAACGTATGGGCAAACAGGAAATCATCGCTGAAACTGGCGCAGGCCAACATGGTGTTGCAACGGCTCTAGCTTGTGCTC
This sequence comes from Vibrio sp. FF266, assembly GCF_041439695.1. Taxonomy (NCBI): domain Bacteria; kingdom Pseudomonadati; phylum Pseudomonadota; class Gammaproteobacteria; order Vibrionales; family Vibrionaceae; genus Vibrio; species Vibrio sp. FF266. The sequence continues at coordinate 54,487 of NZ_JBGOOO010000024.1, read as the reverse complement.
TATTGGGCCTTAAGTGTCGTGTTTACATGGGTGCAAAAGACGTTGAACGTCAAAGCCCGAACGTGTTCCGTATGAAGCTAATGGGCGCAGAGGTTATCCCTGTTCATTCTGGCTCTTCAACGCTAAAAGATGCATGTAACGAAGCGCTACGTGACTGGTCTGCAACTTATGAAGACGCGCACTACCTATTGGGTACTGCAGCTGGCCCTCACCCATTCCCAACGATTGTTCGTGATTTCCAACGCATGATTGGTGAAGAAACGAAGCACCAAATTCTAGCGCGTGAAGGTCGCCTTCCAGATGCGGTTATCGCTTGTGTCGGCGGTGGTTCAAACGCTATCGGTATGTTCGCTGACTTCATTGAAGAAGAGTCTGTTCGCCTGATCGGTGTAGAGCCTGCTGGTAAAGGTATTGATACCGACCAACACGGCGCGCCACTTAAGCACGGTAAAACCGGTATCTTCTTCGGTATGAAAGCACCACTGATGCAAGATGAGAACGGCCAAGTAGAAGAGTCTTACTCTGTTTCTGCTGGTCTAGATTTCCCATCAGTTGGTCCTCAACACGCGCACCTAAATGCTATTGGCCGTGCTGAATACGACAACGTAACCGACGATGAAGCGCTAGAAGCGTTCCAATTGATTGCACGCAAAGAAGGTATTATCGCAGCGCTAGAGTCATCTCATGCTGTGGCTCACGCTGTAAAAATGGCTCACGACGACCCAGAGAAAGAACAGCTATTAGTCGTTAACTTATCTGGCCGTGGTGACAAAGATATTTTCTCTGTACACGACATTCTTAAAGAGAAAGGAGCATTATAATGGATCGCTATCAATCACTCTTCACTCGCTTAGCTGAAAAGAATCAGGGCGCATTTGTACCATTCGTAACGGTTGGCGATCCTAACCCCGAGCAATCACTTAAGATCATGGAAACGCTAGTTGAAGCGGGTGCTGATGCTCTTGAGCTTGGTATTCCATTCTCAGATCCGCTTGCAGATGGCCCAACAATCCAAGGCGCAAACATCCGTGCATTAGATTCAAAAGTCACGCCAGATGTGTGCTTCGATCTTATCGGTCAAATTCGTGCTAAATACCCAGAGCTGCCAATCGGCCTACTGATGTACGCAAACCTGGTTTACGCACGTGGTATAGAAAATTTTTACGAACGCTGCGCAAAAGCAGGTATCGATTCAGTATTGATTGCTGATGTACCTACCAATGAAAGCGGTGAATTTGTTGCTGCAGCTGAAAAGTTTGGCGTTCACCCAATCTTTATTGCTCCACCAACAGCAAGCGATGAAACGCTTCAATCAGTATCTGAGCTAGGTGGCGGCTACACCTACCTACTTTCTCGCTCAGGCGTAACGGGTGCAGAAACAAAAGCAAACATGCCAGTAACGGCACTGCTTGATCGCTTGAACAAGTTCGATGCGCCACCAGCACTGCTTGGTTTCGGTATCTCGGCTCCTGAACAAGTGAAAGAAGCGATTGTAGCTGGCGCTGCAGGTGCGATCTCTGGCTCAGCCGTAGTCAAAATCATTGAAAACAACGTTGAACAACCAGAAGCAATGCTTAAAGCACTTGCGGAGTTTGTTACGCCAATGAAAGCGGCTACGCAGAAATAATCGACGGTCATTAAATAGACGCTCGTAATCAATGGTCATTAAATAGAACCAATGATTCAAATACTAAAAGGCTCCACAACTGTGGAGCCTTTTTTATTGCTCTTCATTTAAGCCAATCACTCATCGGCTTTCATCGCTTTCTTAATCGCTGCCTCATTGAGCGTCGCTTTTATCGGGTCGGTTATCTTCTCGACCAGATCGATGGGCATTGGGAATATGATTGTGGAAGTTCGCTCATTAGCTACTTCTGTTAGTGTTTGCATATATCGCAATTGAATGGCGTTGGGCGCTTGATTAAGAACCTCTGCAGCCTCTTTCAGCTTGGTTGATGCTTCTAATTCCCCTGTTGCATGGATCACCTTAGCTCGACGTGAACGTTCCGCCTCGGCTTGTTTAGCAAGAGCTCGCACCATACTGTCATCAAGATCCACATGCTTGATCTCGACATTGGCAATCTTAATTCCCCAGTTATCGGTGTGCTGATCCAGTATCGCTTGTAAGTCTCTATTGAGCTCTTCACGCTCAGACAATAGCTCATCCAACTCATGCTGTCCTAATACTGAACGCAACGTTGTTTGTGACAGTTGACTGGTCGCTTCGAGGTAGTTCTCTACGTTATTGATCGCCATCTTCGGATCCAGCACTCGAAAATAGACCACGGCATTCACCTTCACTGACACGTTATCGCGTGTGATCAAATCTTGCGTCGGCACGTCCAACACGATAGTTCGTAGATCCACTCGCACAATTTGTTGGATGAAAGGAATGATGATAATTAACCCCGGTCCTTTCACGCCGTAAAAGCGCCCAAGGAAAAACACCACTGCACGTTCATATTCGCGCAGCACTCTGAACATGCTGGCTATCAACAAGATAACGAGCACAATGACAATACCTATAGTGTGTATAAACATAACCGCCCCCTAATGGTAACGATGGTTAAGCAATTAATAATTCAATAACGTTTGTTCTAGCATTCCGCGCTAGCTAGATTTCGATGATGTATCATCGGGCAGCGCTTCAACATCCAAAGATAGCCCCGTCAGCTTGGTCACTCTGATGATCTGCCCCACTTGCAATTCACTCGCACATTTGGCTTGCCAGATCTCACCTTCGACTAGCACACGCCCCTCACCGGGGAAGCCGCTTACCACTTTGCCCGTGTCACCGACTACCGCTTCCATCCCCGTAGTCACCGGTTTGTTTCTCACTCGGACTAGCATTGATATTGTTACGACGATAAAGGCAACAGAGAACAAACTGATCCCGATAATTAGCGGCAATGCGATTTGATAACCCGGCACTTCGGTATCCATCAACATGATCGAACCGAGCGTAAACGCAGCGACGCCGCCCAAACCGAAGATGCCAAAACTGGGGCTAAAGGCCTCTGCGACCATCAAAGCAATTCCCAATAGGATTAAAGCAAGGCCCGCGTAACTCACAGGCAGCATTTGTAAGGAGTACATCGCTAATAACAGACAGATACCGCCCAAAACACCCGGTAGCCCGACGCCGGGGTTATAGAATTCGAGTAACAAACCGTAGATACCAATCAGCATCAAAATATATGCAACGTTCGGGTTCGTGATCACTGACAGCAAACTAAAGCGCCAGTCTTGTTCTCGCTCGACAAAAGCAACATCACTAAGTTGGACTTCCTGACTGACACCGTTGATGGTTACGGTGCGCCCGTTACTCAGTTCAACCAATTGCTGAAGGTCGCTGGCAATAAAATCAATCACGTTAAGAGTCAGTGCATTCTCAGAATCCAAACTTGCTGCCTCTCGCACCGCTTTTTCTGCCCATTCTTCATTACGGTTGTGTAACTTAGCCAAACTGACAATGTAAGCCGCAGCATCATTGATGACTTTCTTTTCCATCGCAGTGGTGGCTTTTACTTGGTCTGAGTTCTCTTGTTTTGTTTCGTCTTGCTCACTCGTTGACGTGTTGTCATCTTTATTGGCGTCGTCTTGAGGAGATAACGGATTAGCAGGCGCTTTGCCCCCACCGAGCGACACAGGGGTTGCTGCACCTAGATTAGTTCCGGGCGCCATAGAAGCGATGTGACTAGCAAGTAAAATATAGGTTCCGGCGCTCGCTGCTCGTGAACCCGCAGGCCCAACCCAAGTTGCTATCGGAATCGGTGATGTGGTGATGGATCGAATAATGTCACGCATCGACGAATCTAACCCGCCAGGCGTGTTCATTTTCAAAATGATGAGCTTTGCTTGCTCATCGTGAGCTTGTTCTATTTCTCTAGTGAGGTAATCACTGGTCGCCGGACCTATCCCTCCGTTCACCTCAATCACCCAGACATCATCGGCCTGAGCGAACACAGAGCTGAACAACAGAAGAAACGCAAACAAGTACTTTAATATAAAAGTCATAGCCCCTCTCCTTACAACTGAGATGCTAGATAGACGTTTTATTTAAAGCGCAGAGGTAACATCTTGGTAATAAATAGATACCTTAAGCATAGTTCAGGCTAAATTTCACACAACACGTAGCTGTGGATTCCCCCCAACATAGGCGTTCAAAAAACACTCGCAAATGAAATCAAAATGTTAACAAGACGTTTTCAATACCAGCGCTTGTAAATCATTCACAAAATCTCCAGCGAAAAGTCTTTTATAAATTCAACAAATAACATCGCAATAAAAAAACAAGGCAAACGATTGCATTGTTGTGCAAAATCAACAAATGACATTAGACCACCAGTTTTTCAGAGACTTTCACCTCTGCTCATATTGATAAATGTAAAGGATACGTGTAAAACTCGTCGCGAAATATTAATCCAATGGTACATCGTACATTGGTGAGTAGTTCTGGGATTTTTATATTTAGTAGCACAGAGGTTATGGAAGTGTTAAAAGAAAAGAGTTTACTAAGCAACATCGGCGTTCAAGTCGTTATTGCAATGATCATCGGTACCGCTGTCGGTGCAATGATGGGTGACAGCGCAACAATGTTCGCTCCACTGGGCGCAATCTTCATCAACTTAATCAAGATGCTGGTTATTCCTCTAGTCGCAGTTGCCCTAATTTCAGGTGCTGCAGGTCTAGGTAATAGCTCATCAGCAGGTAAAGTTGGTGTGGTTACACTGGGTTACTTTGCACTAACGTCTGCACTTGCTGTAGCACTAGCGCTTGTAATGGGTGAAGTATTCGAACCGGGTCGTGGTATCGATGTTTCTGGCGTTGAAGGTATGTTCTCTTCTGAATACGCTGCGAAAGGCGAACTTCCAACGTTCTGGGCAACCATCACGGGCATGATCCCTACCAACGTTTTCCAATCACTGAACGAAGCTAACATTCTGCAAATTCTCGTTTTCTGCTTATTCTTCGGTATTGCGATTTCTAAACAAGCGAAAGAAAAACGCGACCCAATCATCAATGGCGTAAACGCGATTGTTGACGCTATGGTTTGGATGATCAACAAGGTTATGATCATTGCACCACTTGGTGTATTTGGCCTAATGGCAGAAGCAGTCGGTACATTCGGTTTTGGCGCGCTTATGGTCGTGTTCAAGCTGTTCATTGTCTACATTGTTGCGATTCTGATCTTCGGCTTTGTTGCTTACCCGCTAATGATTCAAATCTTCACTAAGACTTCTGCGAAGAAGTTCCTAGTTGCGATGAAGAAGCCTCAAGCGGTTGCACTATCAACAGCCTCTTCAATGGCGACACTGCCAGTAACAATGGAAACGGTAGAGAAAGAACTTGGCGTTCGTAACTCTACGGCTTCATTCGTTCTGCCACTTGGTGCGACGATCAACATGTCTGGTAACGCAATTTACTACGGCCTAGTTGCTATCTTCTTCGCACAACTGTTCAACATCGACCTGTCTATGGGCGCTTACATTGCTATCATCGTAACGTCGACTCTAGGCGCAGTTGGTCAAGCAGGTGTTCCAGGTCCTTCTTTCCTAGTGGTTGCGGTTCTTCTAGCAGCTGGTATCCCTATCGAAGGTCTACCTCTATTGTTCGCTCTAGACCGTATCTTCGACATGATCCGTACTGCTCTTAACATCACTGGTGATGCAGCATGTGCGGTAATCGTTGATTCTCTAATCAAAGACGAAGTGAAAGAAGCTGAGCTAGAGAAACAACAAGCTTAAACTTCTTAGAAACCTAAAGACCAAAAAGCCACTCATTTGAGTTAATGCCGTTCGGATAAGCATTATTGCTTGAACCTGAACGGATATTTGGCTGGGACAAAGAGGACTGAACGTGGAAACGTTCGGTCCTTTCTTTTATCTGGAAGAATGAAGTGACTCAAACTGTCTCTCATCCTTTTCAGTTTTACAGGTAGAGTTCCGTCTGGGCTTAAAGCTAACCAACGTAATTGCGCATCAATAAGGTTAATTGCGGCGGTAAAACTGACCCTAGTCGCTCGAACCCCGGCTTCTGAAGCTATCTTAACCATCTCTAATCGCACTAAGTTATAGGCAAGTAATACGCCCCAAAGCTCTTGCTTCACACCGGCAGAAAAACGACTTCGTAAAGTGACGTGACTTTGCAGTTGAGTCTGTTTAATTTCACCATAACCTTCTTCTATCTCCCAGCGTTGCCAATAAATACGCAGCAGGCTTTCTAGCGAGTATCTACTAGGGTCTGTAAGTGAAGTAATAAAACCTTTTATCTCACCTTTTGGCTCTTGATATAGGACTAATCTAGCTTCCCAACGTGCGGGTAAATTCGGATTCTGCCGTTGAGCTTGAGGAGATATGGGCATTGAGATGAGCATGTCGTTCTCCGCATATTTCTCCAACACTTCATAGCGTAGCTTACGTTTTGCAGACATTAACCAGTGAGCATTTTCCGCACTCTCTTGCCACGACAACAAGAGGTCTGCCGAGAAATAACAACGATCAAATAAGGTCAATGAATGTGCGGGGATATCATTGAATAGGCGCTTAGCTAAGGTCGTTTCACCGACATGACAGCCATCAAAAGCCGCCCCCATAATCATTCGAGTTTCTGTTGACATCAAAGCGACTAAACGAAGTTGAGGGTAAGGTTTCAATTTTTTAGAGATGAACCCAAATTCTTCAGCGTTCTCTGGGGAATCTTGGCACCTAAATGTTGTTCCATCCACAGCAAGAACATTAAGCTCCAAGTCTTTATCTTGTTGAAGGATATCTCCGTTCCAAGCCTTTACTGTTGTGTGAAACAGAGCCGCTAATGGACTCTCATCTAGACGTCGGCGTGAATCAGTTAGGACACTAGGTGCAACACGAGACCAGCTATCTTCAGGTTTAGGCTGAAGCGCAATGTCTAATGAACTGCATACCTCTTTGATAGACATGTTGCGTTGCAGCCCCATCCAAATAACTAACCAGACAGCTTGCTGAGCGGGAAGCCGACGTCGTCTTATGCTCGCTTTATTGGTTTCAAGAAGAGCTTGTTCTATCCACTCAATCTGAATGGCGTCGACGACAGATTCATAATTGTCGGCATCTTCAATGGTCTCGTGTGCCATTGCTAATTCTTGTTCAAGCATAAAAAAATCCCCATCAACGTTGTTGATGGGGATTATCTGCTAACTGCAAGATCGTTCAAGTCTTCTTAAACGATCGGCATTAACTCATTTGAGTGGCTTTTTTACTTTCAAACGTTGATATTTGTTTACTCCAAATTAAGCGTCTTCAGAAACGTTAATTTTAAATCTCAGGACTTTCAAACTTGAATCGAGGTCGACATCGACAAATTCAGGTGGATTATCTAAACGCTCGATAAACTCAACACTTGGCGCTTCTTCTGCCATCGTCTCAATCAAGAAGTTTGGTGACACTGCTGGTGAGTTAACACAAGCAATCACTTCACCACCTTCGGTTAGAAGCTCAGGCAAACGACGTAAGATCTTTTTGTAGTCTTTAGTCAGTGCAAAGCTGCCTTTTTGGAACGAAGGCGGATCGATAATAACCAGCTCGTATGGGCCACCCTTCTTGATTTTTCCCCACGACTTAAAGATATCGTAGCCAAGGAAGTTCACCGAGCGCATATCATGCTCATTCAAGCGGTGGTTATCACGGCCTTTGTTCAGTGATCCGCGAGACATGTCTACGTTCATACATTGTCGAGCGCCACCCGCAATCGCCGCCACAGAGAAACCACAAGTGTATGCGAACAGGTTAAGAACGTTCTTATCCTTAGCATTATCTTGTACCCACTGACGGCCATTACGCATGTCTAGGAACAGACCGAAGTTCTGATTGCGGCCAATGTCTAGTTGGTACTTAAGCCCATGTTCAACCACGACTGGTGAGTCGTTCAATTGACCCCACAACACTTCAGAGGGCGCGCCATCAGCATAACGGTGTTGCAGCACAATGCTTGTGCCCTGTTTTACTTGCCAGATATCTTTGTTAGTGAGGTCGACCAATCCAGTCTTTAGAGATGATAAGAACGCTTGGTCCACTTCTTTAAACACGTTAACCAATAACTGTCCATCAACCCAATCACAAGTGAGTTGATCTAGGCCGGGCCAAAACTTGCCACGCCCGTGAAAAATACGACGTAGTTCATTCGGCACTTCATTCAATTGCTGTTCAATATGACTAAAAAACAGAGGTAAAGCTGATGCTTCCATTATTTCACTCACTTAGTGTTTAGCTTTGGCCACGTTAATGACCAAGGTTCAAGCCAACCGTCTAAACCATTAGACACGATCTCTTGATGCCATTTCTCACCCAAAGAGTCGAGGTTTCTTGGATCGCAGACATATTCGTAGGCTTGTGATTGATAGGTAAATCGAATCGCGAAGGCATGCAGATAGCCTCTGTCAGCCTCGTTCGATGGATTGTAAATAGGATCACCAACAATAGCCGAGCCAATGGACTTCATCGCGACACGGATCTGATGAGTTCGCCCCGTATAGGGTTTACATAAAAGTAGACGCTCACCGGGTTCAGCCGTTGCAGATAAAAATTGGGTAATCGCTGGGTTTTCTTTGGTTGTCAGCAGCTTCCAGCTTGAGCGTCGTGAACGCTCCATATCTCCTGAGATCAGCCCCTGCTTTTTCTTCGGCTTCTTGGAGCCTATCGCAAGGTAGTACTTCTCTACTTCACGCTTTGCAAACAACTGTGAAAGCTCACTCGCTGCCGGGGCATCTTTTGCCAGCAGTAGAATTCCTGACGTCATTTTATCGAGACGATGGACTAAATATAGCTTCGGCTCATTGATTGCCTTAGCAACTTCTTGCAATAACATCGTATCACCATCGTCTTTATGGACGCTGACGCCTGGATGTTTGTTTATAAGTAAAAAATCAGAGTGATTCAGAAGAATGTCGAACATGTAAAGGCTAACTCCATTGTAGAACGTGGAGTATACCGTGTCTGAATCCAGATTCCAGCTACGAAAAAGCCCAACGAGTTCAATAAACATTGAATCGTTGGGCTTATGTTTCAATAGTCAACTTTCACTGGGAAGTCTTTAATCAATTCGCTCTAAGCTTATGTTCTAGACTTATGATCCAGCTCTAAGCTCTAAGCTCTAAGCTCTAAGCTCTAAGCAAGTTTGAACTTACCTACTAAGCCTTCAAGTTCGGCAACTTTAGCATTCAAACCTGATGTGTTCTCAGAGCTGCGAGTCGCTAACTGTAATGACTGTTCAGAGATATCACTGATTGCCGTAATATCCGCTGCGATTTCTTTTGTCACCGCTGTCTGTTCTTCTGCCGCAGTCGCAATTGAGTTAACCATACTTTGTACGTTGCCCGCACCGCTAACAATTGCTTCTAGAGCCGATACCGCCCCTGTACTTTGCTCTACACCAATTTCAACTAAACGACAGTTGTCTTGAGTGTAAGTAACCGCTTCTTGAGTACCAGATTGAATAGATTGGATGATACCAGACACTTCTTGTGTTGCTTTAGTCGTTCTCTCCGCTAGCGCTCGTACTTCATCAGCTACCACGGCAAAACCACGACCGAACTCACCAGCACGCGCAGCTTCAATCGCCGCGTTCAGAGCCAAGAGGTTGGTTTGTTCTGCGATATCTTCGATTACCTTGATAACACTGCCAATCTGCTCACCATGTGAACCCAGCGTGTTCATTTGTAACGACATGTCGCTCATTTGAGTAGACACTTGTTGGATGCTCGCAACCATCTCCACGATCACTTTACGACCGTCTTCTGCAGACGTTTCTGAGCGGCGCGCTTCTTCATAAGTAGAAGTACCTTGTTGCGCTACTTCAGAAATGGTTAAGCTTAGTTCTTCTGCCGCAGTCGCAATCAATGTCGCTTTATCTGCTTGAGCAGAGGCGCCAGATACGATGTCGTGGCTGATTGATGATAGCTCACCAGTAACGGATTGAACTTGGGTAGTCACTGATGAAATAGAACCGAGGAGATCGACCAATGACTTTTGCATCTGGTTGATCGATTGAGCAAGATCAGCCAATTCATCACCAGAATCATCAACAATATCTCCAGCCGTCAGATCACCATTTGCTACGCGGCGTGCAACTTGTTCAACACGAGTCAAACGGTTGGTAATAGAGCTAGACAATACAAACGCAATTACGCAACCAAACACAATCGCAACCGCAGTCAACACCATAATCGTGCGTTCGATTGTAATAAACGAATCCGTTAGTGTTAGCAGAGCTCGCTCTGTATCAGCAATCTCACTTTCAGATGCTTGATCAAGCAAATTTTCAATCGGGATAAGATTACTCTCATACAAAGAGCGAAGCTGCTGGATATTTGATAACAATGCAGTTTCATCATTAAGCATAGGTACGAGCTTCGATTCAAACTCTTGAGTAAAGCGCCCCATTAGCTCTTCAATTCGCTGAACACGACGATGGTCCTCTGAGCCTTTACTCTCTAAACGCTTTGCTTCTTCAATTGCTTGAGAAAATTGAGTCTTATTAGCTCGATAATCATTGAGCGCATTACCGCCCTGAACAACCGCGCCCAAAGCATCACGGTAAACATCACCAGCTTCATCGATCAATATAAGGTAGGTAACAGTTCCTGGAACATCATCCAGTCTAATTTCATCAGAGCTCTCGTGAGCCCCAATCACTTCTATCGATACAATCCCTACTAACGTGACAAGCACCGCCAATATAGATCCAAAACCCAAATATAGTTTTTTTCTCACTGACAATTTCACAGAACACCTACCTAAAATAAATACAGGCCGATATAGCCTAACCGAAAGATATATCGGCCACCACACGGATAACTTTAGGGGACGATGTTTTTATTTCTCGAAAAACAATAAGTGCGCCGCATAAAAAAACGGGAGCCAATGGCTCCCGCTTATCAATTAACTTTAGTTTGCGATTAGAGTTTCTAAGAATTATAGCTTCTTAGAGATAAGCGCAGAGCCGGCAATGATACCAATACCTAGTAGCATGATTGCACCTTTACCGCTGTCGAAGCCAGAAGAGATACCCATGAACGCTACGATAGCGATAGCTACTGGGATGATGTACTTAACGAGTGTGTACCATAGACCGAATAGAGGGAAAGATACTTCACCGTCGTTAGTGATTTCTTTCTCTAGGTCAGCACGGTTCAGTCTCCAACCAGCGAAGATACATACCAACATACCGCCAACTGCTAGGAAGATCTTATCCGTTAGTAGGTCGAAGATATCGAATGCACCAGTACCAAACAGCGTTGGACCAAAGCCACCAAGAGATAGAGAAGCGAAGATACATAGAATCGCCATTACGACACTTGCAGACAGTACAGCTGTTACACGCTTCATGCCTTTCTCATCGATTAGGTACGAAACAACAACTTCAAGTAGAGATACTGAAGAAGTCAGTGCCGCAACACTTAGACCAACGAAGAACATAAGAGCAAATAGAAGACCAACTACGCCGCCCATTTCAGCGAATAGCTGAGGAACAACAACGAATACTAGACCAGGACCTGCTGCAGGCTCCATACCGAATGCGAACATTGCAGGGAACATTGCAACACCAGCTAGGATAGCAACGCCTGTATCCATCGCCGTAACCATAGCTGTAGTTTGAACTAGGTTCTCTTTCTTCTTAAGGTAAGAACCGTAAGTCAACATACAACCCATACCAAGAGATAGTGAGAAGAATGCTTGACCTAGTGCAGCTAGGATTACACCGCTGTCTACTTTAGAGAAGTCAGGGCTGAATAGGAATTCAAGACCAGCCATCGCGCCCGGAAGCATTAGGCCTTTGATTGATACCACGATAAGGATGATGAAAAGAAGTGGCATCAGAATCTTACCCGCTTTCTCAATACCGCCAGAAATACCCTTCATAACGATGACAACGTTCAGTAGTAGGTATAGGCCCATCCACATTAGTGGCTGAACTGGGTTTGAGATAAAGCCACCGAAGCTGTCGCCAATTGCTTCAGGTGCGTCTAGTAGACCACCAGCAATTTTACCGATGTATGCGATAGACCAGCCACCTACTACAGGGTAGAAACCCATGATAAGTAAACCACTGACTACGCCAATAACACCAGCGAACGTCCAGCGACGGTCAGTTGATTTAAATGCACCTACTGCTGATTTTTGCGTATGACGGCCAATCGCAAATTCAGTTAGCATCACACTAAAACCGATGAAGATTACAAAAAACAGATAAATTGCAACGAATGCACCGCCGCCACTTTCACCTGCTGTGTATGGGAATTTCCAGATGTTACCTAAGCCAACAGCAGAACCTGCTGCAGCCATTACGAATCCTAATTTCGAACCCCAGGTATCGCGGGGTGTAGTGGTTGTATTACTAGTAGCCACGTTTACTCCAAACTTTTGTGTTATGTGATGTTGTATTTTGCTTTGTGTGGCGTCATTAAAAGATAAGGTGTATATAATAATTTACACCATTAAAAGATTTGATTGACGCTCGTTATCTAGCAAGTAAACCAGTTTAAGAATACAATTGGAAGCCCGAACCGTATATATTTCGTTATCAATGTAAATCTTTATGGTTAAATGCCGGTTTTTCATACAAAACAATTGCATTCGTCTTAAGTTAACTAAAACTTAACAACTTTAACCTGTTTACAGCTTTTGCTCTATTTTGTAAATAGTTGATTCCTTAAATTCCCATATCCGTAAAATAGCATTACTATCTAAGTGTCTCTTTTTTCGAGTATTCAATGTGGAAAAGCTCTACCATTTTTTAACTTTAGCTTCTGTCGCTTTATACTGGGTCCTTGTCGCCGGTGTGACTTTTCGTGTCGTACTAAAACGACGCTCTGTCAGCGTTTCTCTCGCATGGTTGATGGTTATCTACATTATCCCTATTGTTGGCGTCGCTTGTTACTTCCTTTTCGGAGAGCTAAATCTCGGTAGAAAGAGGGCTGAGCGGGCACATCGCATGTTTACGCCTTTTGGTGATTGGTTCCGCCAATTAAATGATTGCCAAGTCCACCTTCCAGGTAAAGTCGGCTCTCCTATCCACAAAATTGATGAGCTTTGTAACAATCGGATGGGCATTCCAGCTCTCAGCGGAAACACACTTTCACTGCAAGCTTCTCCTAATGAAATCCTACACGCAATTATCGAAGATATAGAAAACGCCCAGACGAGTATCAAAATGGTTTTCTATATTTGGCACCCCGGTGGCTTAACTGACTCCGTTGCTTCCGCACTTATTCGAGCAGCAAAACGTGGTGTCGATGTTAAAGTTTTACTCGATTCTGCAGGTAGCCAGCGTTTTTTCAAAAGTCACTGGCGTTCAATGATGAAAGACGCTGGCGTTCACGTTGTCCAAGCATTAGAGGTTAGTCCTTGGCGTATTTTCTTACGCCGTTTAGATCTAAGGCAGCACCGGAAGATCATCGTGATTGATGAGTCCATCGCCTATACCGGGTCAATGAATATGGTAGATCCAGCTCATTTCAAACAGAGCTCAGGTGTCGGCCAATGGATTGATGTCATGGTTCGCGTCACTGGGCCAACCGTTAACGTGTTGTCAGCAATTCATGGTTGGGATTGGGAAGTGGAAACCGGTGAACGCATTCTTCCTGATTTACCAGAGTGCCCGGTTGAAGAAATAATGACGCATCATCCAGTTCAAGTAGTGCCATCTGGGCCGGGCATGCCGGAGTATTTGATTCTGCAAGTTCTTACTATTGCGATTAATCAAGCAAACCATTCAGTTCGTATTACAACACCCTATTTTGTACCGAGTGCCGACTTATTAGAAACACTCAAAATGACGGCACAACGTGGTGTCAGCGTCGAATTAATCATTCCACATAACAACGATTCATTAATGGTTAAATGGGCTTCTCGCGCCTTCTATACCGAACTGCTTGAAGCCGGAGTGAAGATATATGAGTTTTACGGCGGGCTTCTTCACACCAAATCGGTAGTGATTGATGAAGAGTTTTGCTTAATCGGAACGGTCAATATCGACATGCGCAGCCTATGGCTTAACTTCGAAGTAACGCTAGCCGTTGATGATGTGCACTTCACCAAGCAACTGTTTGATTTGCAGCAATCCTATATTGAATCATCTCATCCAGTGGAATTGGAGCAATGGGAGCAGAGAAACCTACGCAACCGCTTCTTCGAAAGGTTGTTTTACTTATTCAACCCGCTGCTTTAATTCCATCAATGCGTCCACCGCGGCTCATCACTCGCCGACTATCGGATTTTAAACCTTTCACGATAAACGACGTGGAAGGTTAAAAAGCAAAAGAAAAGCGCAAAAACTCCCGCTCTCCTCTTGCTTTGAAGGCTATTGGCATGTTTTAAATAGGACATAACCGATTGATAAGGAATTCACAGCATGTCCGAGAACAAAACCACTAAACTGATCACTGCAGGTCGTGATAAGAAGTGGACTAATGGTGTCGTTAACCCACCAGTACAACGCGCTTCAACTGTCGTGTTCAACACAGTAGAAGAGAAACGCAAAGCGACCATCAACCGCGCTAACAAGACACTTTTCTACGGACGCCGTGGCACCACGACTCATTTCGCATTTCAAGATGCAATGGTTGAAGTTGAAGGTGGTGTAGGTTGCGCACTTTACCCTTGTGGTACGGCAGCCATCTCTAATGCCATCCTCTCTTTTGTTGAAACAGGTGACCATATTCTGATGGTCGATACCTGTTACGAACCCACTCGTGATTTCTGTGACACCATAATGAAAAAGATGGGTGTAGAGACCACTTACTACGAGCCAACGATCGGTGAAGGTATCCAAGACCTTATTAAGCCAAATACTAAGGTTCTATTTACTGAGTCTCCGGGTTCAGTCACCATGGAAGTTCAAGACATCCCAACACTCGCACGTATTGCCCATGAACATGACATCATTGTAATGCTCGATAACACGTGGGCGGCTGGTGTTAACTTCTCACCGTTCGATTTTGGCGTCGACATCTCAATTCAAGCGGCGACTAAATACATTGTTGGTCACTCTGATGTGATGCTAGGAACTGCAGTAGCCAACGAAAAATGTTGGGATCAACTGAGAGAGCAGAGTTACTTGATGGGACAGTGCGTATCTCCAGATGACGCTTATCTTGGTCTTCGCGGTATTCGCACTCTTGACGTTCGACTTCGCCAACATGCTGAAAGCAGCCTAAAAGTAGCAAAGTGGTTAGAAACACGCCCTGAGGTTGACCATGTTCGTCACCCTGCCCTTGAGTCTTGTCCCGGTCATGAATTCTTCAAACGAGACTTCACTGGCGGTAATGGTTTGTTCTCTTTCGTTCTTAAGAACTCAAACACAAAAGCGACCACAGCGCTGCTTGATGGTATGACGCACTTTAGTATGGGTTACTCATGGGGTGGATTTGAAAGTTTGATTCTAGCGAACGAACCGAGCAGCTTTAATAGCTTGAGAACGGTAGCGAACCCTAACTTCGAAGGAACCTTGATACGCGTTCATATCGGCTTAGAAGACGTCGATGACCTGATTGCGGATCTAGATGCTGGACTAGATCGTTACAACGCTCTGGTTTAAGTAAAACAATAAACAAGTTTCCACAAAAGGCAGGGACAACCTGCCTTTTTTAGTTCGGTAAGCTCTTGGTGTAGAAGTTATATGACTACTTCTGAACCTTAAAACATACCCAATTAAAAATTTCGAAACGATTTTTATTAAATAAATAGAGTGAGTCATCGGTGACAACAACTGAGTAATCAATATTCAGCCCCTTATACGAGCTATACTCTCGATTAATCACAGGGTCATCAGTTTCAGTTGTCGGCGAATAATCAATGATAGAGATAGACAACTCGCCATCTTCTAACGAATAACGACCTGAGGAGTGGTGCTCCAATTTACTCACCTGACCATCCTTCTCTTCAATCTTTACCGCCTCTGCAATCATAAACGTATTGTCTGATTGGAAGGTAAAAGTCATACGTTCATACAACGATTGATAAGGTTGAAATGCCTGCGTCATAAAGCCCGTTTTGATGGTTTTACAGTGCCAACGAGTGCCCGCGAGTACGTTTCTATCAATCATGAAACTTGCAGCTGTGAGTGCTAATACCAATAGCAAACCAATTATTCGCAAAAGTAACTCCTTTGAGCCATGTAATTCACAAACGAATCAAAAGATGACTCAACTTCAAAAATAGATGACAAGTAATTAAGAGCTTCGCCATCCTTTCTCTCAATTAGCATATACAAAGCATCATTTTCAGGTTGGTTGACAGATGGATAAATGCGAACAAAAACATCAACATTACAGTGGCTAGGTATAACTTGTATCAGTCTCTCAGTGATCGCAGGCAACGAGTAGGCTTCATTGCGAACAATATGGAAAAAGTAGTGATTAGTTTCATCTACGAAGCTGTCGTGATACTCACTTTTATCAACAAAGTATGGCAATGGCTGATAGTAAGCCTGAAATATATTAAACAAAGAGATCAACACACAGGTAAAGGCTAAAAAGTAGCCCACGCAGGCTAAATGACGATGAACAAAAAGCTTAAAGCTAGGTGGTACCGCGTTGACTGAACCTCTCGGGCTAACTGTGGACAATGGCATTTCCATGTCGCCTTCAACGCTTTGTGTTACTGATGCAGGCATAACATGAGCCTGCTCATCTTGCGGCTTTTTCTCAGGTGACTCGCCTGAGGTTTGTGTTTGATTTGTCGTTATTGATGATGGGTTAAGTTCGGCTTGCGATAATCCTATCGTTTGAGGAGACTCTGATACTAAATCCGCCTCAGGGACTGTCGCTTTAGGCTCTGTATTTTGAGGTTGAGATGATTCCTCTATCTCCAGAGAATACCCCATTTTACTGACGGTACGAATCGTGGCGCAACCACAAGTCACTCTGTTCAGTGTTTTTCTAAGCTTAGATATCACGTTGGTCAACGCTTGCTCAGAGACAATCACATCCCCCCAACATCTATCAAAGATCAGGCCTCGCTCAATGCATTCGCCTGTATTTTCAAGCAAGAATAGGAACACTTTACCTTCTAGCGGCGCGATAGTTTCTACGTGGCCATCCTCACGCATAAACTGCCTAAGCAAGGGATCATAGTTAGCATCACATATTTGGTAGTTTTGTTGATTCACTATCGTTGTCTACATTTGAATTTGGTCGCATATAATATTGAAAAGTTTATAAATGACCAGTGAATTTTTCAATTTACACACAATTATTTCGCGTCGAGAAATAACACCTTTATTTATGTGGGCAACCTTCTAAATGGTCATTAACCATACCTGTCGCTTGCATTAACGCGTAACAGATTGTTTCCCCAACAAACTTAAAGCCTCTCTTCTTCAAAAACTTACTCATCGCTTTGGATTGCTCGGTAGAAGCGGGAACTTGAGTCATCTCAATCCAGTGGTTTTCGATCACCTTGTTATCGACAAATTGCCATAAGGCGTTTGAAAGAGAACCAAACTCTTTCTGCAGTTCAAGCGTTGCTCGAGCGTTGTTATACACAGAGGCAATCTTGCCTTTATGCTTAACCACATCAAAGTTCTCTATGACGTGTGGCACATTGTCTTCATTCAATTCGGCTAACTTGTTTAGATCGTAATTATCAAAGGCAGCACGATAGCCTTCGCGCTTTTTAAGGATCGTAATCCAACTCAGGCCCGCCTGAGCGCCTTCTAAAGTAATGAACTCAAACAGAACTTGGTCATCATAAACAGGCACGCCCCACTCTGCGTCGTGGTACTCCCTTTCCAGTTCGTGCTTCAGTGCCCATGCACACGTTCTACCTTCAGTGTTTGTTTCCATGTTATTGCTACCTATTTTAAATCACTCAGAAATGATAATGCCCCTAAACAGGGGCATTAATTCAAAGACTCACTCGTCTTACGAGACTTCAATTTTATGGAATAGACGATACAGCACAGGTACCACGATTAGCGTCAGTACGGTGGCGAAGCCCAAACCAAACATGATGGTTACCGCCATTGGCTTGAAGAAGATATCCGGTAACAATGGAATCATACCGAGAATCGTTGTGATAGCCGCCATACATACAGGACGTACACGACTCAATGCCGCATCAACAACCGCTATATATGGGTCTTTACCTGACTTCATCTCAATCTCAATTTGATCAAGCAGTACGATACCGTTCTTCAGAAGCATTCCAGACAAACTCAAGAAGCCCAGAAGTGCCATAAAACCGAACGGTGTATTCAAGGCTAGCAAGCCTGTCGTTACCCCTATCAAGGCGAGTGGTACCGTTAACCAAACAATCAGGGGCTCTTTCACCGAATTAAACAAGAACACCGTGATTAAGAACATGAACAAGTAGCCTAACGGCATAGTTGTGAACAGTGACGCTTGAGCGTCAGCTGACGACTCGTATTCACCACCCCATTCCAATGAATAACCCGGTGGCATCTCAATCGCTTCTATTTGTGGCTGTAAGCGTTTCTGTAAAGTTGATGCTGTCTCTTCACCCAGTAGGTCAGGATCCGCCATTACCGTCAGCATACGCTTACGGTTCTTACGGATGATCAGTGGATCTTCCCATTCCAATTCGTAGCCTAGTGTTACTTGTTGTAGTGGGATGTATTCACTTAATGCCGGGCTCCAAATCTTCATACCTTCGATGTTGCGAATATCAATTCGCTCATCTTCAGGTAAACGAGCCACAATAGGCATCAGCGTAGTACCATCACGATACACACCAATCGACTTACCAGAGAAAGACATCGCTAGGAAATCATCAACGTCAGATTTGGTAATACCATAACGACGCGCTTGGCTTTCGTTGAACTGAGGTTCCAGTACCTTAGTTCTTTCACGCCAATCGTGACGAACGTTAAACGACCCATTGTCAGCACGCATGATGTCCATAACTTGAGCTGCGATTGAACGTAAAACCGTTGGATCAGAACCCACAATTCGCGCTTCAATTTTAGCACCGCCACCAGGACCTAATTCGATCTGTTTAAGTTTGTAATTAATTTCAGGGAACTGGCCGTTTACATGCTCACGAAAGCGCAACATCAAACCTTCAAGTACTTCATAACTCTTCACACGA
Source organism: Vibrio sp. FF266 (assembly GCF_041439695.1). Lineage (NCBI taxonomy): Bacteria > Pseudomonadati > Pseudomonadota > Gammaproteobacteria > Vibrionales > Vibrionaceae > Vibrio > Vibrio sp. FF266. Next base: position 35,405 of record NZ_JBGOOO010000024.1, on the reverse strand, counting down.
ACCGTTATCTCACCGTATGCGCTATAACTTTTCTCTGGCGCATAAGTCAGCATGAAACGTTGCAGACCTTTACCCGCCGTTGTCGTGATATGTTCAACTTCGTCCTGCTCTGCTAACCAACTTTCCAGTACTTTCAGTTTGGTGTTGGTCGCTCGAATATCCGTACCTTCCGGCATCCAGACATCAACTTGGAACATCGGCGTGGTTGAAGATGGGAAAAAGGCTTGTTTTACGAAGCCAAAACCATAAACGCTCGCGCCTAAACCAATGACCAACACAAACATGGTTAACCACGCACGCTTCATACAAAACTCAAGGAAGTTTTTATAGATAACAAAAACCATCCCGTTGTATGGGTCTTTACCTTCACTATCTGGGTCAACCTTTTGACCTTTGAAGAACATATCGGCAAAGAATGGCGTGAGTGAGATGGCCGTAAACCAACTCAGCATCAAGGAGATAAGTAGAACCGTGAACAAGGTGCCACAATATTCGCCCGTCGAGTCTTCAGACAAACCAATTGGAGCAAAAGCGGTGACCGCAATAACCGTTGCACCAAGCAGTGGCCATTTAGTTTGGGTCACAATATCTGTAGCGGCCTGCATTCGGGTTCGCCCCTTCTGCGTGCCGATCAATATCCCTTCCACCACCACAATGGCATTATCCACCAGCATCCCCAGCGCGATAACCAACGCGCCCAATGAAATACGTTGAAGGTCGATCTTGAAGTACTGCATGAAAATGAAGGTACCGAATACGGTCAACAGCAGTATCAAACCAATCAACAGGCCAGAGCGTAACCCCATAAAGAACAGTAACACTACGATTACGATCGCAACCGCTTGTCCTAAACTCACTACAAATCCACTAACTGACTTATCGACTTCTTTGGGTTGGTTATAAACCTCTGATATGTCAATACCTACGGGCTGTTGGTATTTCAGCTCGGCGAGCCTTCGGTCAAAGGCTTCGCCCACTGCGACCACGTTCACGCCTTGTGCAAAAGAAACACCAAGGTTAAGTGCGAGCTTCCCGTTATAGCCAATGATGTTAGTAGGCACTTCAACATAACCACGAGTTACATTCGCCACATCTTTTAGATAGATAAGCCCTTGAGCGCCACCTTCCGTAAGAATCAAATCACCGAGCTGTTCAACATTCTGGAACTCTCCTGTTGGATGGATTCGAATGTACTCGTCACCAATCCTTACAGCACCTGCACTTGAAACAATATTTTGAGTGGATAAAAGGTTAAATACAGTATTTGGAGACAAACCCAGAGAGCTGATCCGTTTCATCGATATCTCAATGAACACTTGCTCTTGCTGTTGGCCGGATACCGAGACTTTACTGACCCCATCAACAAGTTCTAGCTCTCGCCTTAGGTAATCAATGTAATCAAGTAACTCTTTGTAACTGTAACCGTCCCCCGTTACGGCAAGCAAAATACCGTAAACATCACCAAAATCGTCTATGACTTGAGGGTCATTTACCCCGGGTGGAAGTTGACCTTTCAAATCATTCACTTTACGTCGAAGTTCATCCCAAATTTGTGGAAGATCATCAGGGCCGTAATTATTCTTCATCGTTACCGTAACCTGAGACAGGCCACGACTAGAGATAGAGTTAACTTCATCAACATAGGTAAGCTGTTGAATCGCTTTCTCTAATGGGTAAGTCACTTCCTCTTCCACTTGCTGAGGCGTCGCTCCCGGATAAGAGGTCACTACCATGGCATCTTTGATGGTAAAGGCAGGATCTTCTAAACGGCCCAAACCAAAGAATGCAGACACACCACCAATAAGAAAGATCAGTGATAGCATCCAGCTAATGACCTTATTTCGTATAAAATAAGCCGCCACTCCAGTGATTTGGTCATCACCCTGTTGATCATCACTTTGGGGTTTGTTATTGACTTCACTCATTGTTCGTCTCCTGAGACAATACTTCCACTGTCATCCCATCTCGCAATCGCGATACGCCTGCAACAACGACATGCTGCCCCATTTCTAATCCTTTGATTATCTGCAATGTTTTCTGATTCGCTTTGCCTAATACGACTTGCTGTTTAGATACTGTATTGTCGTCATTAAGAATCCACACGTAAGAGTTTTGACGAGTTAACTCATCCCCATCGGCATTGAACACAGCCTCAATAGGAATAAGTACGCCGGCTTTTAATTTCAACCCGATATCACGCCCATTTGACGTGACCTCAACGGCCATACCGTCAAGAATCAAATCATCTTCTGGCATAGGCAAAGCAAGCGTGACGGTAAATGTACCTGTGTTTGGATCGGGTTCAGTCGTAAACTCTTTTATCCCCGCACTGTATTCATTCCCACTTGGAACTCTAACTACTGCCTCAATATTCGAGATAGTCGCTTCATTTGGTTGATTTACATAGATTTGGTCAGGCAATTGGATAACAACTTCAACATCCTCAACACTGTGAATATTCACAATCTGTTGGCCAACCTGAATATTTTCGTATTGGTCAACACTGACACGAGAGATAATTCCATCAACCGGTGCGCGAAGCTTAGTAAATGACAAACGCAGTTTTGCCAATTCTAACTCGGCATAAGCGATTTGACGCTGAGCGGCAATCTCATCGAATTGAGACTTAGCCAATAACCCCTTTTTGACCAACGGACTTGAACGTCTGTATTGGCTGTTAATCACTGTGTATCGAGCTTGAGCGTTATCAACGTCCAACTGATAATCTGTTGGATCTAACTCGGCAAGAACATCACCCTTTTTAACTTGTTCACCTTCTTTGACATCAAGTTTAAAAATCTCACCAGCGACACGGAAACTTAGGTGCGCTTTCTCAGCAGCATTAGCCACTGCTGGAAAATAGAGTTTATCGTTAAAGTCTAAGACGGAGATTTCAATGGCTTTAACAAGAGGAAGCTTTTCGACTTCAGTGACACCTTTGTCTTTACAGGCTGTCAACAACGCCAAACATGATAGGCCGATGGCTTTTGATACTGTCTTCATGTTAGAGCCCCCTTTCCTTGATCCACTCACGAACTTTGACACCAGTTTCTAATCCATTAACGCCCGAGGTCACAACGCGATCTCCGTCGTTAAGACCCGAAATAATATGACGTTTTTCATCAATGACTATCGCGACTTCTTCGACGATACCATCGTTGTTAACGCGCCATACTGAGACATCATCTCCATTGGTCATCATTGCTGAGGTTGGAATTTTTGTCGCCGCTGCTTGTGAAGAAACAAGGTTAACCGTGCCAGACATACCCGGCAGGATCCCTATATCAGTCGGTCTCTCCATTACCATAGTGACCTTGTATGAACCGGTTTTAGGATCGGCTTCGGTATCGACTTCTTGAAAGGTGAGGACATAAGAATGTTCAGGGAAGGCATCGAATACCATAGTTGCGTCTGTCTCAAACCCTGCAGAAAAGCGTGCAATTAATTGATCAGGCAATAAGAAGACAACTTTGAGGATCTGATTCGTTTGGATATTCATTACACCTTGCTTAGCCGCGATGTATTCGTGGTTTTCAGCAGGAATAATAGAAATAGTACCATCATATGGCGCAACGAGTGTGGTGTAGCGAAGATTAGCTTTTGCTTGATTTAAAACCGCTCTTGCAGAGTTATGATTTGCTTTCGCTTGGTCAAAATCTTGCTCAGAAACCACTCTATCCTTACGTAGCTTGATGGAACGTTGGTATTGCACATCGGCAAGTTTGAAGTTAGCTCTTGCCTGCTTTTCTAGCAACTGATACTCATCAGGATTAAGCGTTGCCAATGCATCACCTTTGGAGACCTGTTGCCCCGCAGTGACATCGATCGTTTTTAGTAAACCGGGGACTCGAAATGCCAATACGGCTTTATCGCCCGCTTCAGTAGTCGCAGGAAAATTTCGTTCGAAGGCATTGTTACCGACCGAGACGGTGAAGAGTTTGGCTGGTCGTGATTCGGGTTCTGGAACCGGAGGGAGCTCCTTACCACACCCAGATAACCCGGATAAGGTCACCAATAGGACTAGGGAGGCTTTGTACATTGCGATCATCCATATCTATAAATATTTTATTAACATAGATTAATCACATGTAACTTACCAGTTATCGTAAGATTTATTTAGACAAAATTATTAAAAAAAATAACGGCTTGGGATAAATTTTCCTAAACCGTTATCTAATCTTTTTGAGGCTTGACCACTACATGTTCTTAAATGCACGGTCGACTTTAAAAGTGTCCGAAGTCACATACGCTTCCATATTGCGTACACTGGTCTCTAACGTCTGGAAATCGCCCTCTAAAGTGCCCAACAAAGACTCTGCTGTTTGCCCTTTTTCCCAGGGTTTTTGCTTGAGTGTGTGCTCTTGTTTGGCTTTCATCTGATCGACATATTGAGGTGGTTGTTTTTCAAGCATAAATGTCAAAGCTAAATACGCTAATAACACCAAAAAGCTACCACCTAGCAGTGCGGCTGAGATCACTAAGATACGAACCAACCAAACTTCAAGGCCAAAATAGTTCGCTAATCCGGCACACACGCCAGACAATTTACCGTTAATCGGATCGCGATACAGTTCTCTACTCATAGTTTCGTCTCCAGTTAGGTGACTCCGCATCCAGTATTTTTTCTAACGTTTTCACTCGGTCTTGCATCGACTCAGCTTGCTCAGAAAGCTTATGCAGACGCTGAAGATCCGTTTCTGAAAGACCATTGCTGGATTTCTTCTTGCTGCGGTAGTGTAAGAATAACCATAGCGGTGCCACGAAGATCAAAAAGACAATCAGTGGACCTGCAATTAGAAATGTTGACATAGACAACTCCTAAAATTATTTATCGCGGTTTTCAACTTGTTGCTTCAGTTTCGCCAGCTCTTTTTCAATCTCGTCTTGAGCTTGTAGTTCTGCAAACTCTTGGTCTAAAGATTTTGCGTTACCGGTTTTTGCGTAAACGTCAGCTTCAGCTTCTAATTCATCCACTTTACGTGAGAATTGCTCAAACTTCGCCATTGCTTCGTTGGTTTTGCTTGAATGCAGATGTTTTTGAACATCGCGACGATTGCTTGCTGCATTATTGCGAATCATTAGTGCTTGCTGTTTTGCACGAGTCTCGGCGATTTTGGTTTCAAGCTTACCGATCTCACTGGTTAGTTTTTCGATGGTTTCATGAACCAAAGTTTGCTCGGTATGAAGGCCCTTGATGATATCTTCAAGTTTTTGCTTTTCGATTAGTGCCGCTCTAGCCAGATCTTCACGTTGTTTAGTCAGGGCTAGTGTCGCTTTATTCTGCCAATCTAGAATCTGAGTTTCGATAGCTTCAACTTTACGTGCTAGCTCTTTCTTGTCTGCAATAGCTTTTGCTGAGTTAGTACGAACCTCAACCAGCGTGTCTTCCATTTCTTGAATAATGAGGCGAATCATCTTTTCAGGATCTTCAGCCTTATCTAATAGTGCACTGATGTTTGAATTTACAATGTCTGCAAAGCGAGAAAAAATACCCATAAGAAACTCCTTAATTGCAATAATGGCAAATAGGTTTTAAATCGTTTTTCGATTTCTCAATCCACTTGCTCAAAAATCTACGTTTGTTGTTAAACCTACCATAAGTAATCCAAGTAGCGTGCCAACTTTTAAGCCATTGTTTATCAAACACTTACAATAAAATGGTGATTAACCCGAACCATGCTATGATGAATTTAGCCAAGTATTGGTATTTTTCACCACCACAGCTTTGTGACTAATGCTATTTACATCAAGTGATGTAAATAAAGCTCTCTATATCATGCCCATTGGAAATCAGACCATACAAGGACCCATTATGCAGCAGAATCTCATTGGTGAATCCCCTAGTTTTCTCTCTGTTTTGGATAAAGTGTCTCAACTCGCACCAATCGAAAGACCGATTCTGATCATCGGGGAGCGTGGTACAGGTAAAGAGTTAATCGCTCAAAGGCTGCATTACCTTTCAAGGCGCTGGGACCAGCCATTGATCTCACTGAACTGCTCAACCCTTAGCGAAGGGTTGATTGATTCAGAGTTATTTGGTCATGAATCAGGTTCTTTTACCGGTTCAAAAGGTCGTCATCAAGGTCGTTTTGAAAGGGCTGAAGGTGGAACTCTGTTCTTAGATGAACTAGCGACCACCCCCCTTGCCGTTCAAGAGAAGCTATTGCGTGTTATTGAATACGGGCAATATGAGCGTGTCGGCGGACAAAAGGCGCTAAGTGCCAATGTAAGACTGGTGTGTGCGACCAATGCTGACTTACCAGACATGGCGTTAAAAGGCGAATTCAGACCCGATTTATTAGATAGACTGGCGTTTGATGTCATTACTATCCCACCTCTTCGCGAACGAAAAGAAGACATCACGCTGCTAGCAGAATACTACGCCATTAAGATGTGTCGAGAGTTAGAATTGGAGCTGTTTGTCGGTTTTACTCCATCTGCTGTTGAGGCACTATTGGATTATTCTTGGCCGGGAAATGTGAGAGAACTCAAAAACGTCGTTGAACGAGCTATCTACCAGCACGGTAAAGATCCATATACTATTGAATCTTTGGTGTTTAACCCCTTCAAACCAACATGGAAAATAGATCAAGATTCCACGCACGAAACTGGCAATGATCTGTCCAACAGCCATACTCCATTAGAGCGCTCATTTTCTTTGCCGCTTGATTACAAAGCATGGCAAGAACAGCAAGACATTAAATTACTCAATCAAGCTCTAAAACAGAGCAAGTATAACCAGAAACAAGCAGCAGAATTACTTGGGTTAACCTACAACCAATTACGTGGAATGGTGAGGAAGTACGCGATTGTAGGACAAGCGAACGATAAATAGCTGCCCACACTTGATTATTATTTGGAGCCGAATAAATAAAATGTTAAATTGTCGGGATCTTGAGGCTCCTCTAACGCCTCGTTTCGAAAAGTATTTCTTTTTATGAAAGCACTAATAAGACTATCACTTAGCATCTGCACGCTTGGCTTTTTAGCTGGATGTGGTGAAAGTGTCACTCACGAGCAAATCCGTGAAAAAGGCTTCATTTATTGCGGCCAAGGTAATCCTAGTACCTTCAATCCACAATTGGTTGATAGTGGCATTACCTCAGAGTCGCTGAGCCCTCAAATTTTCGATACCCTGCTCACTCTTGATCCTATGACTTACCGACCAAAACAGAACTTGGCAACAAGCTGGTCTGTCGATAAATCAGGTACAGAGTACACTTTCAAACTGCGCCCAAATGTTGCGTTTCAAACCACAGATTGGTTTACCCCAACCCGCAGCATGAATGCACAGGATGTGGTCTTTAGTTTTGAACGTATCATTGATACTTCAAACCCATTTCATTATGTGGGTGGCGGTTTATATCCATGGTTCGCTGGCATAGACTTTCAAAACCTGATAGTTGAAATCACGGCGGTGGATGACCTAACGGTGAAGTTCCAGTTAAGTCGCCCAGATAATTCATTTCTTAACAATATCGCCACCAGCTATGCGGTCATTCACTCCAAAGAATATGCCAACAAGCTGATTACCACAGATGAAAAAAATGAAATAGACTCCAAGCCCGTAGGCACAGGCCCTTTCTACTTGGATGAATATCAAATTAATGATCTTGTACGCTTGAAAAAGAACATGCATTACTGGAAGGGTGAAGTACAAATGGACCAAGTTGTATTTGATACTTCACAACGCGGTACAGGCACACTTGCCAAGCTTCTCCGCAGTGAGTGTGACGTGTTGAACTCACCAATTTCTAGCCAGATCCCTATTATTCAAGCTCATGAAGAGTTGAAGATTTCTGCCACACCTGCAGTAAATGTCTCTTTCATCGCGCTAAACACAGAACACCCTGCATTGCGTGACTCACGAGTACGTAAAGCATTGAACTTGGCTATTAACCGTCAGAACATTCTTGATTCTGTGTACTACGGTACAGGTACAAAAGCCTACACGTTACTTCCCCCTACTTCTTGGGCTTATCAAAAAGACAGCGTTCAAGTTCGCTATGATCGAAACTATGCGATCGCACTTCTTAGAGAGGCCGGTGTAGAACCAGGGTTAGAGCTTTCAATGTGGGTGCCACTAGAGCCACGCGCATACAATCCAAGTCCAAGAAAAACGGCAGAACTGATCCAAGCAAACTTGGCTGATATTGGTATTGAATTGAAACTCTATACCGACGATCGATTTGACCGAACACAGCTGTCTTCAATTTCCTCAACAGATTTGTTACTCACAGGTTGGATTGGCAGTACGGGCGACCCAGACAACTTCTTGCGTCCACTTCTATCATGTAGTTCGGAACGCGCGGGATTAAACGTCTCTATGTGGTGCAACTCAGACTTTGATTTCCTTCTCGACTTGGCATTAGAGATTAATCAACAAAGGCATCGCGTGAACTTGTATCGACAAGCCCAAAACATTCTTAATGAAGAAGTTCCTGTGATACCTCTCGCTCATGGCGTGCAATTCCGTGTGCACGATCGTTCGCTAACAGGTTTTAAACGCAGTCCTTTTAATGCTCAACCTTTTGATCAAGTCAGAAGGGAGGTGAACTGATGTTTTGGTATACATTAAGACGTGTAAACTTATTCATTATTACACTTGGAATTCTGACTTTGGTGGGCTTTGCTCTACTTCGATTAGACCAAACCTCACCTTGGGCAATTCAAGATTTTTGGCCCGGCTGGCTTAGCTACGTCACCGAATTATCGACGCTGAATTTCGGCCTGAGCAAACACGGTGTTCCTATCATCGAAGAGCTTGTCGTGGTATTCCCTGCGACGTTAGAATTGTGCTTCTTTGCTTTTCTACTCGCACTGTTTATCGGCATCCCTTTCGGCACAATTGCCGGCATGAGACAAGGTAAGTTTGTTGATACCACTATATCGTTTACTTCAATGGCAGGCTACTCAGCACCTATATTTTGGGTCGCATTGCTAATGATCATGGTGTTCTCACTGCACTTCGAGATGTTCCCTGTTGGGGGACGATACGATCTACTTTACGAAATTGAACACGTGACTGGCTTTGCAATGATTGATGCCTTCTTTGCCGAAGGTAACTATCGAGCACACGCCCTACAGAGCGTAATAGACCATATGGCGTTACCTTGTCTTGTTTTGGCGCTCGCTCCAACAACCCAGGTTATCCGACTAATGAGAGCGTCAGTGGCTGAAGTGATGGCTCAAAACTACATCCGTGCCGCGCGAATCAAAGGTCTTTCAACAAGAGAGATCGTCACTCAACATGTATTAAGAAATGCAATACCACCGATTATTCCTAAGGTCGGCGTTCAACTCTCCAGTATGTTAACGCTCGCTATCATCACCGAGTCTATCTTTAACTGGCCGGGTATTGGCCGCTGGTTGCTGGATGCATTATCCAATCAAGATTACGTTTCAATTCAAGCTGGTGTAATTGTGGTAGCAACCTTGGTTTTGACCGCGAATATACTGTCCGATCTACTGGGCGCGATGGTCAATCCTCTGGTAAGGAAGGAATGGTATGCTAACAAATAACGTCTACCAAGAAGAACAGATTCCAACCCAATTCGAGCGTTTCTGGCGCAGCTTCCGTGGCAATAATCTCGCAATGTTTGGACTATGGTGTTTGGTCTTGATCATTTTGATCACCATCACTTCACCATGGCTAGCACCACATGATGCTCAAGAGCAGACGGGGCACCTACTAACACCTCCTTCTTGGGATCCGGCTGGAACAGTTGAGTATTTTCTAGGCACTGATGATTTAGGCCGAGATATTCTATCCCGTCTGATTATTGGCTCTCAGCTGACATTTGGTGCCGCAGTAGTGATTACCTTTATCGCAGCAGTCATCGGTTGTCTGATTGGCGTACTTGCAGGTATGACTCGTGGGTTGCTATCAAGTACGCTAAACCACTTGCTTGACACGGTAATGTCTATTCCGTCGTTGCTACTTGCGATTATCTTCGTGGCATTTCTTGGCTTTGGCGAGTTTAATATCTTGCTAGCCTTATGTTTGGCATTGATTCCACGCTTTATTCGTTCGGTATACATTGCCGTGCATGCAGAAGTAGAAAAAGACTATATTTTGGCTTCTCGCCTTGATGGTGCGAATGACTTCTACCTGTTATGGAATTCAATCCTTCCTAATATTCTTACTGTAGTGGCACTTGAAATTACACTGGCATTGTCAGTCGCCATTCTTGATATCACGGCCTTGGGTTTCTTAGGGCTTGGCGCTCAAGCACCAAGTACCGAATGGGGCTCAATTTTGGGTGATTCTGTAGAGCTGATTTACCTTGCGCCATGGACAGTAACTCTACCCGGCTTAGCCATTATGTTTACAGTGATCGTGATTAACCTTGTCGGTGAAGGTGTTCGCCAAGCGCTAAATGCAGGAATCGAATAATGCCGTTACTTGATATTCGACATCTAACCATCGAGATTGAGACCCCTCAAGGGATGGTTAAAGCAGTAGATCGAATGAGTATTACCCTCAATGAGGGAGAAATTCGTGGCTTAGTAGGTGAATCAGGTTCTGGTAAGAGCTTGGTTGCAAAAGCGATCGTTGGTGTTTGCAAAGAAAACTGGAAAGTGTCTGCCGACCGAATGCGCCTTGGCAATATCGACCTGCTACAACTAACGCCCAAAGAACGACGCCGTGTGATCGCTCGCGATATCGCGATGATCTTCCAAGAACCATCGACATGTCTTGACCCTTCCGAAAAAGTGGGACGCCAGCTAATAGAGGCGATTCCTTCGCGTTCATTTGAAGGTCGATGGTGGCAACGGTTTAAGTGGCGAAAAAAGCAAGCAATAGCATTACTGCATAAAGTGGGGATCAAAAATCACTCTCACCTAATGGACAGTTATTCTTATGAGTTGACCGATGGTGAGTGTCAAAAAGTCATGATCGCCATGGCGATCGCTGCCAAGCCAAAAGTGCTAATTGCCGATGAGCCAACCAACGATTTAGACCCGATTACTCAGTCTCAAATATTGCGCTTATTGAGCCGAATGAATCAACTTCATAACACGACAATTCTCCTCATTGGGCACGATTTAACGACTATCACTCAATGGGCGACACGAATAACCGTGATGTACTGCGGTCAGTCCGTTGAGTCTGCAGATACGACAAAACTGTTGGATGTACCAAAGCATCCTTACACCGTTGCACTGCTAAAAGCGATGCCCGATTTTAACGACTGGATTCCCCATAAAGAAAAACTGCAATCTTTACCAGGGTCAATTCCGCCGCTGCAGCACCTCCCGATTGGTTGTCGACTTGGACCACGTTGTCCATACGCGCAAAGACAGTGTGTCGAGATCCCGCATACTAAACGTATAAAGACCCACAAATTTAACTGTCATTTCCCTCTGAATATGGAGAAGAAAAAGAAATCATGAGTGCATTATTAGAGGTCAGTGATTTATCTAAAGACTTTACGACTCGCTCTGGTCTTTTCCGCAAAAAGATTCATCAGGCAGTGAAGCCAGTCAGCTTTTCCCTTGAAGCGGGACAGACTATTGGTTTTATCGGTCAGAATGGGTCGGGGAAATCGACATTAGCAAGAATGCTAGCGGGTATGGTGGAACCAACAGCAGGTGAGATCCGAGTGAACGGTGAAAAGCTAGAGCACAAAGACTACTCAACTCGCTGCAAACTGATTCGAATGATCTTCCAAGATCCGAACACCTCGCTAAACCCACGCATCCAGATTGGTCGAATCCTTGAAGGACCATTGAAGCGAAATACCAACATGCCACCAGAAGCCCGCATGCGCCGCGTAAAGGACACATTATTACGTGTTGGGCTTCTACCAGAACATGCTTACTTCTATCCTCAGATGCTTGCTGCAGGCCAGAAGCAGAGGGTTTGTTTGGCTCGCGCTTTGATACTTCAGCCTTCCATCATTGTTGCTGATGAAGCGTTGAATGGTTTGGATATGGCGATGCGTTCGCAAATCATCAATCTGTTCCTAGAACTTCAAGAAGAGATGGGCGTATCGTTCGTTTATGTTTCTCAACACATCGGCATTGTTAAACACATCACAGATAAGATCATCGTCATGCACGAAGGCAATGTGGTTGAAAGTGGCGAAACACATGAAGTACTGACTAACCCAACTCACCAAATCACACAAAGGTTAGTTGAGAGCCACTTCTATAAAGCACCAAGCCATTAATCGGTGATCGCGCTATATTCCGCAAAGGGGAAAGATATGTTACCAAGAGCTTCAATGCTTTCCCTCTTGTTGGCGCTGCTGTCCTTTAATGCAGCAAGCACACCACTCACATGGCTAGATAGAACCTTCGTCGAAACTGCCTTTTATCACGTCGCACTTCAACACGAATATTCACAAGGCGACAAGCTCCTCGCTAAATGGAAACAACCTATTAAGATATGGATCGATCACCGAGTCGGCGACGAAGAGCTTCATCAAGAACTCACCGAATTACACGTCCAGCACCTATCGCAAGTCACCCAACATCCGATTAAAATCGTCACACGAGAATCGGATGCAAACGTTAAATGGATATACACAAGGCAGAGTCAGTGGATAGCTGAAGCCAAAACTGTACTCAAACTGAAATCGACACAGCATCTAAACAGCGCTATCTGCACTGCAGGTTATCGAACTAATTCCAAAGGGGAGATTGTATATGCAGGAATTGTGATCCCAGTAGATCAAGCGAGAGCAAGAGGAAAGCTGGTCGCATGTATTGTTGAAGAGATCACACAGGTACTTGGGTTACCCAATGACTCAGATAAAGCCTACCCTTCTATTTTCAATGATCACACGCCAGAAGACTTGTTATCCCCCTTAGATGTAGTGCTGCTAAAGCTACTGTATGAGCCTCAATTGAAAGTGGGAATGACAAAAGAACAGGCAAAACCAGTTGTGCGAAAAATACTGAAAAGATACAGCAAAACAGGTGTACTTCAGCAAGCTTCTAAAGCAGCACAGCAAGCGCCTTTGTATCAACTTATTGGGTATTGACGAAAATACGTTGGAAAGTAGCTTAGAAGGGAAGAATAGAACAACAGCGTTGCCCGAGGTAAGACAACGCTGGCTTACAATTTGACGAGAGAATTAGCGCTTAGCAGCCTGCTTCTTCAGCTCGAAGTCGAACTCATCCGGGAACAAGATAACACCTTCTTCCTGTTCGTTCGGGAACACAACAACTGCAAGCTCGTCGTCTTCTAGACCGTTAGTCCAACGGCTATGCCATTTGTTTAGTGAAATAGACTCAGCTTTACACTCAGACCAATCACCCGTCGCCCAAGACTCCGCAAACTCTTGATTTGGCCATACAGGAACACAGTCTTCATCTTCTGTGTTCAGCATTACACAACCGTGTTCATCGGTTAAGATCCATACTTCACGGTTCGCTACGATTTCTTTCACACAGTACTTCAGGCGTTGCTCACCCGTATACTTATTGATTTCAGCGATTTTTTTATCGTCTAGCTGTGTAGTCATCTCAATTTCCTACTTTAGTCAGTAACTATGTTCTTAAAGCTATTTTATGCCGAGTGTTTTTAACTTCAAACACTATCGATGAAGAAGAAAGCCTACTTCAAAGAAAAACGCCTGCTAAATTAGCAGGCGTTTATAATTAAGCGACTTGGTTAAACAAGCTCGCCTTGAAGCCAAGGCCAACCTTGCTTCTTACGGCTCAATGTATTTTCCATCATCAATACACCGTCTTTCTCGAATTTAACCAGCTTATCAGCCCACTCACCTTTGTATAGAAGACGAGTTTGAGCTGTAGTGATATCTGTCAGCATTACTGCAGCGAATGCTAGACCATCTTTCTCACAACGCGCTTCAAGATCAGCTTCTAGCGCTTCGATCATGCCGTCTACTTGCTCAAGAGTCGCAAGCTCAACTTGACCAACGACAACATCACGACCGTTGAATGGGTAGCCTTTAAGGTCTTTTTCTACTAACTGTGCAGCAGATAGGCCTTCGATGTTTGTCTTAGCAATTAGAAGCGCTTTGATAAATGCATCAACGTCTGTTACGCCAACGATTTCAGCAAGCTCAGCAACCGCGTCTTTGTCTTTTTGAGTACATGTTGGAGAAGCAAAACCAACTGTGTCTGAAAGAATTGCAGACATCATCAGTTTAGCGATTTGTTGAGAGATAGCGTGACCTTCAATCTTAAACATGTTGAAAAGTACTGTATTTGTACAGCCAACAGGCCAGATCCAAGCTTCCATAGGGTTAACTGTCATCACGTCACCTAGACGGTGGTGATCGACAATACCTACGATCTCAGCATCAGCTACATCGTCTGGTGCTTGTGCAAGATCTGAGTAGTCTACTAACCAGATTTTTTCACCAGCAACAGAAGTACGAAGTTCTGGCTTTTCAGCACCAGCGACTTCTAGAATGTGTTGAGTTTCGCGGTTGATCTCGCCTTGGCGAATTGGTGTCGCTTCCTCGCCACGAGCTTTAAGAAGCTCAGTTGCAACTAACGCACTACAAATACTGTCACTATCAGGGTTTTTGTGACCAACAACTAAAATCATGTTTCTTCCTATTACACTAACAATTATGACTCTACCTTTAGAGTCTCTCTTTATTAGGCATACTTTACCTCATTTTTTTAGATTGGTCATGTTTCGTGGGTTTGGCCAATGGTAACAAAAGATAAAAAAACAACGAATGCAATTGATAATTATTATCATTCGTATATGATTATCTTAATACACAAATTTTGAGTGACACTTATGGATCGACTAATCTCTTTTTTGCCAAGCAGCAGCGCTGCGAAAACAACTCAGTTTTCACTGTCTTTTAAGCGCCTGCTTTTACCTATTTCACTTGCGGCGTTAGTTGCAGCTCCTGCTACGCGAGAATTGACGGTCACTACCTTGTCTGACGCCTTCTGGGCAGTGTCATGTTACGTTGCGCTAACCCTAGCGATTTACCACTGGTTAAGTCTATACATCAACAAAGATAACGTCTTCAATAAGCTCGTCCATCAATCTCGTTCAAACCAAGTTGTATTCGCCGCGCTAATGGGCGCATTGCCAGGCTGTGGGGGAGCGATTGTGGTCACCACACAATTTATTTCAGGCAAACTCGGATTTGGTGCGGTCGTGGCTGTACTCGTCTCAACCATGGGTGACGCGGCCTTCCTGTTAATTGCTAGCGAACCCAAAACAGGTTTAGCCATGATGGCGATGGGTGTAATCGTGGGTACCGCCTCAGGACGAATCATAAACTTGTTTCACGCAGACGACTTTTTACGCCCGAAACAAGCAGAGAGAAATGAAGCGGAAAACAGCTGTACCTCACAACCTCAAGGTCAAAGCCCTGTCTCTAAAAAAGCGATAAACCTTCAGGGTTACCTATGGTCTGTGCTTATTATTCCGGGAGCCGCTGTTGCCCTGCTTGGCTCTTTTCAAATCGATGTAAACCAGTTGCTGACACTGCCTGAGATGTCTATGGAATGGACGGGAACGATTTTACTGATTAGCTCGATGTTTTTGTGGGGGCTTACTCGTGAAATTGAGGATTACAAATCGGCCGTAAGTGAAGATGAAAAATGTATAGGTTCTCACCCACTACAAAAAACAGCTCAAGATACAAACTTTGTCACTGCATGGGTGGTGGTGGCTTTTCTTTTCTTCGAGTTTGGCTCTGTGCTTGCAAATGTCGATTTTGCGACGCTATTCTCAAGCTGGGGGATGATGCTCCCCCTGGCGGGTGTGTTGATGGGCTTACTGCCGGGGTGTGGTCCACAATTGTTGGTCACTAGCCTTTACCTTTCAGGTGCACTGCCACTTTCAGCTCAGGTCGGTAACGCAATTTCAAATGATGGTGATGCTTTATTCCCTGCTATCGCAATGGCACCGAAAGCGGCTCTTGTGGCCACATTATATTCAGGCATACCCGCATTAATCTGTGCATACGGTTATTGGTTTATGTTCGAGATTTAACTCAAGCTGATTCAATTCCATAGGTCTCTATTAGGTCGATACTTTGTATCGGCCTTTTTGTTTCCGTCTGCCTAAGTCCTTACAACAGATTCTTTTTACACTCCCTTCCTGCTTCATTGTTCATTGTTCATTGTTCATTGTTCATAGTTCATAGTTCTACAGCCTATCCAAACGGCACGTCGTTATAGCCGGTCTCAAAAACGCCCCCTCTTGGCGCTATGACAATGCTTAATTACAAATCCCGCACACAGGCTAGAAAAACAAAAAGCCCCTGTAAGAGTGCTTACAGGGGCTTTAATTCAAGCTTTAATCTTGGTTCTTAAGTACAAGACTTAAGAAACTTCGATTGGACCACCGAATGAAGTTACTGGAGGCAGTTTGCCTTGGAACTTCTCGAAGTTAACCAAACATGTGTTTGCTGACGTTGCTTGAGCAAGTTCAGACGTACCGATGTCTTGAGTTAGTGTGTTTGGATCGCCGTATGTATCTAGCGCCCCCACTTTCTCGTTGATCGGGCCATACCAAGCGCCTTCTTCGATACGAACAACACCAGGTGCGTAGCTATCCATTAGAACAGCACCTGCTAGTAGTTGACCACGGTCATTGAACACACGTACTACGTCGCCATCTTTGATGCCTTTCTTCTTAGCATCGATTGGGTTGATGTAGATTGGCTCACGGCCTTGTACCGCGTAAGTCGCACGCCACTCTTCAGATTCACACATCTGAGAGTGAAGACGCTTGTCTGGGTGGCAAGATTGTAGCCAGTACGGATGTTTGTCAGAGCCTGGACCACCGTGTGAACGTTCAGATTTCTCAAACCACATAGGGTGTTCTTGACAGTGCTCGTAACCCATGTTGCCAACAGTACGGCTTGTGATTTCGATGAAACCAGAAGGCGTACCTAGTGCGTTGATCTCTGGATCTTCACGGAATGATGCGTGGCGAGTCCATGGCTTACCTTTACCGAAGTCTAGGAAACCTTTCTCCCAGAACTCAGCAAACTCAGGCATTTCGAAGCTGCCTTCGTTTGATGCACGACATTCGTCATACAGAGATTTAACCCACTGCATTTCGTCCATACCACGCGTGTAATCGTCGTAACGACCCCAACGCTTAGTTAGGCTAGACATAATCTCGAAGTCAGTTTTAGACTGGAACAGAGGATCGACTAGTTTGTGCATCGCGATCAAACCACGACCAGAGTACGCGCCGTAACCATCAATATCGTTACGTTCCCACTGAGTACATGCAGGAAGCACGATATCAGAGTGACGACAAGTTGCAGTCCAAGCGAAATCAACAGCCACTACAGTTTGTAGGCTCTTGAATGCTTTACGCATCTTGTTGCGATCTTGGTGGTGGTGCCACGGGTTATTACCACTGAATACCATCATCTTGATATCCGGTAGTGTAACCGTTGAACCGTTCGCTTTGATCTTCTTACCTGGCTCTAGCAAGCTATCTACCCAACGAGCAACAGGGATTACACGGCTGTAACCGTTGTAATCAGTGTTAGTGTGCTTAGGCGATTGACCTTGGTCGATGTTCAACGGGAATGAACCCGGAGCAGCGAAGCCAGTTGAAGAAACACCGATACCAGAGTAATGGTGACCGTAAGAGATACCACCGCCAGGTAGACCGATTTGGCCAACCATTGCTGCGATAACGGCACACATCCAGTAAGGCTGCTCACCGTGTTGTTGACGTTGGATACTCCAACCGACAAGAATCTGCGTACGACCGTTAACCAGCATCTTAGCGAATTCACGGATAGAGTCCGCGCTTGCACCACAGATAGCCGAAGCCCACTCAGGTGTCTTCTCAACTTTATCTTTCGTTTCACCTTGAACGTACTTGATAAAGTCTTCAAAACCTAGACAGTAAGTTTCGATGAACTTCTTGTCGTATAGATCTTCGTTGTAAAGAACGTGAGCAACACCAAGCATGAACGCCACATCAGTTTGTGGGTTGATGTACATTTGCTCGTTTTCTAGGTAACGGCCTGTTTTGTTTTTAACAGGGTCAACAGAAACAACGTTGATCTCTTTCTTAGCAACTTTTTCTTTCAGCTGTTCTAAGTATGCGAATGACTCGTGAGTCTCACATGTCCAACCTACTTGCAGGTTTTTAACTGGATCGTTACCCCAAAGAACAATGTTGTCACTGTTTTCTAGGATAAGTTCCCAAGATGTACCTTGTGCGTAAACTTCAGTAGAACCTAGCACGTAAGGCATGATCGTTTGACCAGCACCTGTTGAGTAGTCACCGATTTTCTTCACAGAGTAACCGTGAAGTGCCATTGCACGTTGCATATGGTTAGTACAGCTGTGGAACTGACCCGTTTGTCTCCAACCAGTTTGACCTGTGTGAAGCGCCCATGGACCGTAATCTTTCTGTACGCGCTCTAGTTCGCGGTAAACAAGGTCTAGTGCCTCATCCCAAGTCACACGAATAAAACGGTTGTTACCACGCGTGTCTGCGCTGTATTTATGCTTCTTCAACCAATCTAGGCGAACCATTGGGTAACGCACACGTGATGGGCTGTAGATAATACCTTTAATACCTTTCAACATCTCAGTTGGGTGTTGATCGATTTCTAGAGGTTTAATCTCTTGTACTTTACCCGCATAAACGCGAGCTCGGAATGCACCCCAGTGAGAACCAGAGACTTTCCACGCGCCGTCTGTTTCTGCTGCAGACGCTGATGCCGACGCCAATAAGCTTGGACCGATAACCGATGCCGCACTTGTAGTAGCGACACCTTTCAGAAAACTTCTTCTTGTAATTGCCATTGTGTTACTCCAATTGACGTCTTATTAGTGATGGCCTTCAGAAAAATCTGATGAGTGCTTCTGTAGATACTTAAGAACAAGTGCTTCTGTATCTGTATCGAAGTTAACGAATGCAATCATACCATCTAACATGCCTACCCAACCGTTAGCGCTGAAGTGAGCTTCATCTGGCTGTGAGTGACACGTTGAACAGTTAGATTGGTACGCTTGACCCGCTGCGTTCCAAATTGGATCGAAGTTATCAACCATAGACTCTTTCTTCATCCAAAGTGCTAGGTTAACTTCTTCCCATGGAAGGCCAGTAAGCTCATCTTCTTTCTTCTCACCAACAGTGATAACGTCACTTTGAGATACTTCTTTGGTCAAGATTGCAGTTGAGATGTTCATACCGAAGTCTTCTTGGATTACACGTCCGAAGCCTTTCGCTTTACGCCAACCATCGATTTGAATCTTGATCATGTCGCCTTTTTCGTCGATAACCGCAACTTTACTTGCAGGACTTAGTAGACCCGCTTCAACCGTTGCTGTTTCATCTGTGTACATTGGTAGGTGACGAATAGAGATCACGTCAGAACCATTTGCGTAAGATGTGCTGCTTGCTACATTTTCTAGCTCGCCAACAATACCGCTTGCTGATGCCATATCCATTGGAAGGTTGTGAGCAATACCTTTATGACAGTCAACACAGCTTTGATCACGTTCTGCTGCATTCTTCATCTGGATACGCGCTGTTGGGCGCATGTTCTCGAAGTCCATTGAATCGTAGTTGTGACAGTTTTTACACTCTAGAGATTTGTTCGAAGAGAAACGATCCCATTCGTGTTTAGCCAGTTCGATACGACGAGCTTCGAATTTCTCAGGTGTATCTAAGTCACCAAATACTTGAGCGAATACTTCTTTAGATGCTTGCATCTTACGAGCGATTTTTGCTGTCCATTCATGTGGAACGTGACAGTCAGGACAAGTAGCACGTACACCAGAAGTGTTTTTCCAGTGAACCGTTTCTTGTAGTTCTACGTACACGTTGTCACGCATGGTGTGACAACTTACACAGAACTCTTCTGTATTTGTGTGCTCTAGAGCTGTGTTAAAACCGCCCCAGAAAATAACACCGGCGATAAAGCCACCCATAGTTAGTACACCAAGACTGATGTGTACTGCAGGGCGAGTCATTGTGCGCCATAATTTAACTAAAAATGATTTCATGTTTAGCTCTCTTAAATATTGATTTTAAAAAATGTTGTTACTAGAGGGCATTACATGCCGCCGTGAGCACCAGGAGGTCCGAATACAAACACTTGCAGTGCCCAAACTAGGAAGCCGTAACCGCCTACAAAAGCCACACTTAATATTGGAAAGAGAACCACCGCGATGAAGAGGAAAGACTTCCACTCCAACGAGCGTTTTTCGCCAGTTTCAATTTTATTAACATCACTCATACATTTTGCCTATTTTGTATTTAGTAATTTCGAGTAACCCATTCTATGGGGCTAAAGTTCTTGAGTATCTAACAACAAATTTTAGACCATACACAAAGTAGGGTTCAATCAAATCCCCCGTTATAACCCTTGCTAATCAATACTTTTTTGAGGTCATCCAAACTTGTTTTCAGTTAAACAAAGTTATTAAAAAGTATTAACAAATGTGAAGAATTAAGTATATTTCACAAATGTTAAAAACCAACATATACGCAACCATATGACAACCAATTTTAACTTTTTACCTACTAAGTAGTAGCTAAAAAAGCCTCAAACAACCACTATTTTGTGTTTTGTTTGTTAAATGATTGATCATTTTTAGAATTGGTGACTTTACAGTTGAAATGCATCATTTGGCACTTTCAGATATGATGGAGACCACTTAAAAGGAATCATTATGCAAGACGTTATTGATATATCTTGGTGGCAGTTATTGTTCTTCAGCTCACTTCTCTTGCTACCTATTACCATCAACCACAAGTTAAAACTCGGCCTTGGAAAAGAGGCTTCTGTCAGCATCATTCGTATGGTTATTCAGCTATTTCTAGTGGGACTTTACCTAGAATACTTGTTCACCTTGAATAGCTTATGGGTCAATTTGCTGTGGCTATTTGCAATGATCATCGTTGGGGCAAGCTCAATTGTTGAAAAATCTAGGCTCCCAAAAAATCTACTTTTAGTTCCTATAGCCGTTAGCCTTGCTGTAACTTGTGTACCTATTGTCTTGTTTATCTGCTTTTTCATCATTAAACCGACACCGGTTTTTAACGCACAGTACCTTATCCCTATTGCAGGGATGCTGTTAGGTAATAGCTTAAGCAGTAATATCGTGGCATTGCAGAATTTGTTTGGGGCTTTTGAAACGCAGAAATCAGAGTACGAAGCGGCTATCGCTTTGGGCGCGTCTCCTTCCTATGCAGCCGCGCCTTTTGTTCGTAATGCGATACAGAAAGCGATGTCACCAATTATGGCCTCTATGGCAACTACAGGCTTAGTCACGCTACCGGGAATGATGACAGGACAGATCTTAGGTGGTGCATCACCAATGATCGCGATTAAGTATCAGTTGATGATCATGTTAGCTATCTTCGTGATGATGAGCTGCTCTTTAGCACTTGCACTTCAGCTCTCATTGAAGACATCTCTTACTAAAGAAGGCCGAGTTCTCGCGCAAATACAGCCTTCGAAATAGCCTCCCTACTCCACTTAGATCTGGTTACTCACTGAATTTGAGACAGGTTATCCACAGAAATTGTGGATAACCAAATCAATATAGATCCTTTTTTGTCCATTCCCACCTAGGGAAAGATCATTACCTTTGATCTTTGGGTGTTTTCAAAGACATATACACACACGGTGATCATCGCTATTGAGCGTTCACATGATAATTTAAGAAATGAATAAGTAGGTTTTCCACAAATAAAAACGGCCTGCAATGCAGGCCGTCTTGTAAATGTCATAAGTCAGTTCAGTGTTTTCACTGAGTCCAAGTTACCCAGTTAACTCGTAAACTGGATTAACCGCGTAATCGGAATTAATCACGCAACCTTTGCTTTGTGGATCACGCCACCCTTATTAGTCACGTAGGTAGATCAACCAGTACCACATACCAACAAAGATACCACCGCCAATGATGTTACCAATGGTAACGGGCAGCAAGTTGTTCATCAAAAAGTCCATCATGTTCAGATCAACATAGTCCGCAGGGTTAGCGCCTGTCATTGTCCAAAATTCTGCGGGAGCAAATGTTTTGATACCGATAGCTAAAGGGACTTGGAACATGTTGGCAATACAGTGCTCAAAACCGGCTGATACGAACATCGCAACAGGTAAAATCATAACTGCGATTTTGTCAGTCAGTGTACGTCCACTAAACGTCATCCATACCGCGATACAAACCAACACATTACACATGATGCCAAGCGCGATAGCTTGGATAAAATCATGGTGCATTTTGTGTTGGGAAATCGCCATGGCATTCAAACCCACTTGTCCATGATCGAACATGTACTGTTTAGTCAGAAGCATACAGGCCACCAGCAGCAATGCACCAATTAAGTTACCGACATAAACCGTGGTCCAGTTCTTAACTAATGTACGCCAGGTAATCTTGCCACTTGCGCGAGCAACAAGCGTCAACACCGAGCTGGTAAACAGTTCACCACCAGTAACAACAACAAGGATTAATCCTAAGCTAAAAGCTAGACCACCCAATAAGCGAGTAATACCCCACGGTAAATCACCAGCACCGGTAGTCACGATTGTGTAGAACACAAACGCGATACCAATATGTATGCCAGCAGAAATCGCTAGGAGAAAAGATTTGATTGGATCTTTGGTTGCTTTACCTACGCCAATATCTGCAGCGCGCTCAGCCATTTGTGGCGGTAATAATGAGTCGAATTGGTTTAGATTCATGATGATTTACATTTTGAAACATGTCGTCGGGAGCGCGATAATCCTCTCTTTCATTTCTGAATTCAAGAGCTATTTTAAGCTCGAAATGCCTCTCACAATCCTGTTGAAAGAAATTAGTCCAAGTTATTCCAAATTCATACGACTTTAGTAGTAAAAATAAAACTCTGCTGAATGATTAGTTATCAGCATAGAAAACAACACATCTATAAATATCAACAAGTTACGTTAAAGTTCAAAGAATAACTTACACTATAATGACTCAATGGACACTTTTGTTTTCAGATTTTGACATAGATCAACAGAACGTAAAAAAGCGCCCTTAGGCGCTTTTAACTCAATCACAAATAAAGAAATTAGTGATGCTAAACCGAAGGTTCAATCACTTCTTCTAATGATTGTTCGAGAGATGCATCCTCTAGGCTAGATTCAATACTAGGAAGAATCACATCAGAGTCACTTTCGCTGGCAACTTTACCACCTAAGCTTTTCAAGCTATCCACTAACTCTTCTAGGCTCTTTATATGAGCATCACTCTTGGTAACCTGATCATCTAACAATTGGTTGTGCTTGGTCGCTTCAACCAATTTCTGTGTTTGTTTCTGATTCTCACTTTCTAACTTAGCGAGTCGCTCAGTCAAAGTTTTAATCTCTGACTTTAATGACGCCGTCATGTCTGAGCCTTTCAGCGCTTTAACACTCGCTACAATTTTTTGAGACTGAAGACGCAATACAACATCACGGTGATCTTCATCATTAACCACTCGTGAAATGCTCAATAACTGGTTCTCTGCATTCAAAACCGACTGTTCGAACTGGTCGCCTTTTACGCTCGCTAGTACTTTAACTTCATGAGCAACACTGCGCACGTGGTTTAATTCGAACTCTGCAGCGTGAACTGCGTCTTCAATGATCGACTTTTCACGGGGACTGGCTTTCACTTGGCTTTCTGCCAAAGCAATTTGAGATGCCGCTTTAGCAAACGTCAGTGGAACAACGTCATCGAAATCTTCATCTTCCAAGAACTCCAACTCATCCTTCAAAGGTTCGATGTACTTCTTGTGCGCCACTTTAACTTCTAACAAACTCGCGTTATTAAGAAACTCTACCTGTGCTTCCTGAGCATCTTCAAGTTCGTCGACCAGCACATACTCAAACAGCTCGCTGTATTCTGAATACAAGCGCTTGTAGCTCGATGCAAACATAGTATCGGCACCAAGAAACTTTAAGTAATCCATTTGCACTATCGAGTCGGCTAATACTCTGTCAGCCTTTTCCTTTAGCACTAAGATCGAGTCATAATTTGATCGAATCAACGCGATTTTTTCATCAAAGGCTTCGGCGTAAGTTAATGTCGAAAAAATCGAGTAACTCTTGGTTAACCGTGTTTGATCTTTCAGTAAGTCCGCATAAATGCTTTCAGCATCATCCCAAGCGTCTAATAGTTCATTGTAATTCTCTGGAGCATAGAGAGACAATTGAGCGTGTTCTTCAAGCTTAGCCTCCCACTCGGAGTAAACACTTTGGACAGACTGAAATGAACGGACCTCTACTGTTGATTCATTGTCATTTGTGGTTTGGTTCGCGCCTGTCTGCTCTGAGGGTGTACTTTGACAACCTGAGATAGCAAATAGCATACTGATCGTTAATGCTACTTTGTTCACTCTCACTGATGCGTTTCCTTTTTATACAATATTAGCTGGATGCAATATATTTCTAGTAACACAATATATTACAACCACTTCCCAATAAACATCGTTCCGAATTTAAGTGGCTGCAAATCACGCAATCTAACTAAAATAAACCCACCATACGACGATTAATCATTCAATTTGGTATCACTTATCAATTCTATTTATTTGCTATTGCTTGAGCCGTGAATGCGCACTAAGGTGAAGGTAGAGAACGTTATGAATATATAGGTTAATTATGAAGTACAACGCTGAACATATTGCTGATTTAAACCTCCTTCTTCAATTTGATGTAAGTAGCGCCGCTACTGGAATTAAAGTTCATCAAGAGGCTGCTCAAGAAACTCAAGACGCTGTTAAGCGCCTATTCGAAAAGAATCTTTGCACTCAGCCAGACGGTGGTTACCTAACAGATGAAGGTATCCAGATGGCAGAGCGCGCAGACAAGTTACTTCGCGTACTGAACTAAAACTCCACGGTTCTAGTAAAAACTCCACTCGCTTCGGCCGTGGAGTTTTTTCATTTTTGGCCAAAGGTTTGTTAGGCTTATTGTAAATTCGTCATTTGCAGTTGTGAGGAACACATGGCTTCTATATTTATTGTTGGTGCAGGATGGGTCGGTGCACCTTTATCTGAACATTTAGAAAAACATGGTAACCAAGTTGTGGTCACGAAAACGACCCAAGCAGGTGCAGACGCTGTTGGGAACAAACGAGTTCCATGTGAAGTGTTTAGTTTTGACTCATCAAAGCCAGATGAGACTATCGGCGAACTCTATTCGTTGTTACTCGAAAACAACACTGAGATAGTGATTGGTAGCTTCCCTCCAGGCTTTAGAAAGGGAGCAGGACAAGAGTACGCCGACTACTGGCAGCAACTCACCAATGCCTGTCAAAAGGCCAACGTTAAGAAGCTCATCATGGTCAGTTCAACAACCGTATACCCAACCAAACCTGGCGTATTGAACGAACTGGATGCTTCACTCCCCCTTTCAACCTCAGGCAACGAGCTAGCGTCTTCATTTTCCGATAACGCGCGTGTTATGCTGCAAGCGGAACAGTCAGTGATTGATTCTGGCATCGACTACACCATTCTTCGCTTTAGTGGATTGATTGGTCCGAACCGTCACCCATCGAGGTTTGCAAGTAAATTGAAGCAGGTTAGTACTCAAGCTCCTGCCAATATGCTTCACCTTAACGACGCGATTGGCGCAGTCGATTTCGCTATCAGTCAACTGCACAACGAAGTGGTCAACGTCACCACACCGAATACTGTGAGCAAAGCAGAGT
This sequence comes from Vibrio sp. FF266, assembly GCF_041439695.1. NCBI lineage: Bacteria > Pseudomonadati > Pseudomonadota > Gammaproteobacteria > Vibrionales > Vibrionaceae > Vibrio > Vibrio sp. FF266. Next base: position 9,791 of record NZ_JBGOOO010000024.1, on the reverse strand, counting down.
TCTATGCCGCTGCACTAAAAAGTGCCAATAGCAGCGAACCACTTCCCCCTCTTGTCGATACGCCAGACAAACTGATCTCGTCGAAAAAGATTCTCGACTTAGGTTACTCGTTTAAATTCGAATCCACACTGGACGCACTTCATGACTGAGCAATCTACAGCTAAGAGAAATCCCAATATAAAACTGCATCGCTCAGTCGACACCCTTTGGAACTTTATGTCTATGGGTCACAAGGTTACGCCTTCAGACTGTATTTTTGTATTGTGTAGCAACGATACCCGCGTCGCTGAATATGCAGCCGAGCTTTATCACCAAAAGATAGCGCCTTACATCGTTTTTTCTGGTGGTGTGGGACGTTTTACAGAAGGAAGCTTTGAGCGTTCAGAAGCAGAAACGTTCGCTTCTATCGCACGAGACTGTGGTGTGCCTGACTTAGACATTATCATTGAGAAGCACGCGACAAACACTGGGGAAAATGTACGGTTTACCTACGAGCTACTGGATCAGCGAGGATTATCACCTAAACGGCTGACCCTAGTTCAGAAGCCCTTTATGGAGAAACGCACTTACGCAACGTTTGCTAAACAGTGGCCTGACGAAGTTACCGAGATTCAAGTCACTTCACAATGGCAAGACTGGGATGATTACTTTAACGAAGAGTTGCCGTTAGACATGGTGTTAGGTGCATTGATTGCTGATTATGAGCGAATCAAATCCTACCCCGCTCAGGGCTTTCAAATTGAGATGCCCATCCCTGACGACGTTGACCATGCCTATCAAGCATTAAAGAGGCTCGGTTTCGAATAAAGCAAAAGATCGACTAAGAATAAAATAGAAGCTCGGCTCAATAAACAAAAACGGTGACACTAGGTCACCGTTTTCTAATTTGAACGCTATTGGTTTTAGCAATGCCGACTTGTAGGCTGCTTATTTACCTAACGCTTCTTTATAATGTAAACGGCAAGCCGAAACATATTGGTCATTGCCACCAATAGCGACTTGGTCACCTTCAGCAATTGCCACACCGTGCTCATCTGTACGAATTACCATATTGGCCTTACGGCCACAGTGGCAAATTGTTTTAAGTTCTACTAATTTGTCAGCCCAAGACAACAAGTAGCGGCTACCTTCAAACAGTTCACCCAAGAAGTCAGTGCGCAAACCGTAACAAAGTACAGGGATGTGCAGCTTATCAACCACTTCTGTTAGTTGGTAAACCTGCTCTTTCGATAAGAACTGACACTCATCGATCAATACACAATGACGCTTTTCTTCTTCGTTGAGTTTTTGAATTGCCTCAAACATATTGGTGTCGTTTTTAAACAATTGAGCTTCAGATTGAAGACCAATTCGTGAACTCACTTTACCGATACCATAGCGATCATCTAATGCAGCCGTAAAGATCACTGGTGTCATACCACGTTCTTGGTAGTTGAATGAAGATTGAAGAAGCGTTGTTGATTTACCCGCGTTCATTGCCGAGTAATAAAAATACATCTGAGCCACAGAAATATTCCTGTTAATTAAAAGTTGAAGATAAAAAGGTGAAATTAGAGAATTTTTGCTAGAAAAAAGGGCTGAAAATCAGCCCTTTTTATAAGATTTACTTACGACGCCAAGTCGTACCTTCTGGACCATCTTCCAGAACAATACCTAGCTCGTTCAGCTTATCACGTGCAAGATCGGCATTTGCCCAATCCTTCGAAGCGCGAGAGTCATTACGTAGCTTAATTAGGCCTTCGATTTCAGCGACTTCGTCATCGTTACCTGCTGCATCGCCTTGCAAGAAAGCTTCTGGATCTTGGTGAAGAATACCGATGATGTCTGCCAGTTCACGCATCAACGCACCTAGTGCACTTGCTTTTTCTATGCTTTCAGTCTTGATACGGTTGATTTCACGAGCCATTTCAAACAGCACTGAATAAGCTTCAGGTGTGTTGAAATCATCGTTCATCGCTGTAGAGAAACGAGTCACATACTCTTCACCACCAGCAGGGGCTGCGGTAACGTCTAGACCACGAAGTGATGTATAGAGACGTTCAAGTGATGCACGAGCCTGATTTAGGTTATCTTCGCTGTAGTTTAGTTGGCTACGGTAGTGACCAGACATTAGGAAGTAACGAACTGTCTCTGCATCGTAATGCTGAAGTACGTCACGGATAGTGAAAAAGTTACCCAGTGACTTAGACATTTTTTCTCTGTCTACCATCACCATGCCACTGTGCATCCAAGTATTCACATACTGGGTGCCATGTGCACAGCAAGATTGTGCGATTTCGTTCTCGTGGTGCGGGAACTGTAGATCTGAACCACCACCATGAATATCGAAGTGATTGCCAAGAATAGACGAGTTCATTGCTGAACATTCGATGTGCCAACCTGGACGACCTGGCCCCCATGGCGATTCCCACGTCGGTTCACCAGGCTTAGACATCTTCCAAAGAACAAAGTCTAACGGGCTACGTTTTGCAGAATCGATGTCAACACGGGCGCCAGCTTGAAGCTGGTCAAGATCTTGCTTAGAAAGCTTACCGTATTCGTCAAACTTCTTAACTTCGAACATCACGTCACCGTTGCTTGCAACGTAAGCGAAGCCACGTTGAATTAGCTTTTCTACTAACTCAATGATCTCTGTGATGAATTCAGTCGCACGAGGCTCGACATCTGGGCGTTTCATGTTCAATGCATCGAAGTCCGCGTGCATTTCACCGATCAGACGCTCAGTCAGAGAGTCACAAGACTCGCCGTTTTCATTAGCGCGCTTGATGATTTTGTCATCGATATCAGTGATATTACGAACGAAATTCAAATCGTAACCAAGGTAACGCAGGTAACGAGTTACCACGTCAAATGAAACGAACGTACGGCCATGACCAATATGACAGAGATCGTATATGGTTACCCCACAGACATACATACCGACTTTGCCAGCTGTAATTGGTTTGAATTCCTCTTTCTGTCTTGTGAGCGTGTTATATATCTTCAGCATGATCTCTATCTATTTTATGGATTAATCAAAAATAAGCTCACAGTATAACAAGTCACACCTTAATAGGTAATCCCCAAAAGCAGGAATTACCTCATACATCCGAGTTAAGTTAATGATTTGGTGATTTGAAAGTCCGCCAACATGCGCTAGAATTCGAACTTCATATTAAAAAGACAGTAAGGTAACAATCATGATCATCCTTCACACAAATTTTGGTGACATCAAAGTTCAACTTAACGAAGAAAAAGCACCAGAAACAAGCGCAAACTTCCTACAGTATTGCCGTGACGGTTTTTACGACAACACGCTATTCCACCGTGTTATCGATGGTTTCATGGTTCAAGGCGGCGGCATGACTTCTGGCCTTAAAGAAAAAACAACTCGCGCGACTATCAAGAACGAAGCAAACAACGACCTAGCGAACAAAGTGGGTACGCTAGCAATGGCTCGTACTATGGAACCGCATTCAGCGAGCTCTCAGTTCTTCATCAACGTTAACGACAACTCTTTCCTAAACTTCCGTAGCGAAAGCCTAGACGGTTGGGGCTACTGTGTATTCGCAGAAGTTGTTGAAGGCATGGATATCGTAAACAAGATCAAAGGTGTTAGCACTGGTTCTATGGGTATGCACCAAGACGTACCTCTAGAAGAAGTGATCATCACTGGTACGACAATCGAAGCTTAATCACTTGCTTTCGGTTAGTATTAATAATTGATGAGCCGATAAAATCAGGATATAGGGAGCGAATCGCTCCCTTTTTTTAGACCTATGAAAACATATTTTATATCAGATCTACACCTTGCTCCGTCGCGACAAGACATCACAGACTGCTTCTTAACCTTCATGAAGAACGAGGCCGTAGAAGCGGATGCACTCTACGTGTTGGGTGATCTTTTCGAATTCTGGATTGGTGACGACGATACAAGCGAGTTCGCGAATTCAATTCGCCAAACGTTTATAGACTTAGTTAACACTGGCGTACCTTGTTATTTCACACAAGGCAATCGGGACTTTTTAGTTGGCAAAAAATTTGCGAAACAAACAGGCGTACAGCTTCTAGATGAAGTTTCTACTATCGATATCTACGGACAAAAAGCAGTGGTATTGCATGGTGATACTCTGTGTACCGAAGATATAAAGTACCTCGCCTTTCGTGAAAAAGTTCATCAGCCCTGGTTACAATGGGTCTTTAATAGAATTCCATTTTTTATCAAAAAGAAAATTGTCTCCAAGGTTCAGTCTGATATCAAAGATGATAAGCAGACAAAGTCACTCGACATCATGGATGTAACACAGCAAGAAGTCGAAAATGTGATGAAACAACACAACGTCGATTTGATGATCCACGGTCATACTCACCGTCCAGACATACACTCCTTCAGTGCTAACAATTGCACTAAAACCCGTATCGTATTGGGTGATTGGTATACCCAAGGATCAGTTCTGGTGTTCACTCCGCAAAGTTTTGAACTACAGAATCGCGAGTTTAGCAATCGCTTTTAGCATCACGCTTAAACTTTCACTTTTATTATTATCATCGGTCAGATTTTCTTCACTTGTATATGGTAATTTCTCCTGAATTAGCTATTATTTGTCTATCAAAAATAAACCGAACACAGTACCAAGTTGAAATATTCATACGTAGCGCGTCAACCAATACTCGATGCAGACAAGAAGACCATAGGTTACGAGTTGCTATTTAGGGATGGTCCTAAGAACACTTTCCCTGAAGTAGAGCCGGAGCTCGCTACTAGCCGTTTGCTTTCCGACCACTTCTTATCTACCCACTATAATACATTGGGCGATAAGCTTGGATTCGTTAATTTTCCATATGCAAGCTTGGTTAACCTAGTCCCGACTCTATTTCCGAAAGAGAGCTTAGTTGTCGAGGTACTGGAAGACTGTGAGCCAACAGACGAACTGCTAGAAGCCATCATCACAATTTATGATGCGGGTTACACGATCGCGTTAGATGATTTTGTGCCTAGCAAAGCATGGAAACGCTTCTTACCTTACGTATCAATTATCAAATTCGACATACGTTTGATCTCAATCGCTAAAGCTGCGATGTTCATGAACACTCTGAAAGACTTGAATATCGAGTTTCTAGCGGAGAAAGTAGAAACTCACGAAGAATACCAAGAAGCAATCCAAGCCGGGTTTAACTACTTTCAAGGCTACTTTTTCAGTAAGCCGGAGATGATCCAAACTCGCGCATTAAACCCTGCTTTTTTAACCATTGTTCAACTGTTGAAAGAGATTGCCAACGATCCTATCAACTTTGCCGAAGTAGAGCGTTTGATTACCCTTGATATGACTATGTCGTATAAGCTGCTCTCTTACGTAAACTCCGCTGGTGGCTCATCAACACCGATTCGTTCATTCCACCAAGCGCTTGTTTATCTTGGTGAACAAAAACTACGTAAGCTAGTGTCACTGGTTGCTATCGCATCCGCGAAAGAAGATAAACCAGACTCACTTTATGGTTTAGCCGTGATACGCGCGCGCCAATGTGAACTGTTGGTCGAGAAAATGAACGTTAAGGTTGAGCCCGGGCAAGCCTTTTTAACTGGCATGTTCTCGCTGCTCGACTCCCTATTCGATCTGCCGTTAGTAAAAGTACTGGACTCGGTGCCGATCGATGATGAGATTAAACAAGCCTTGATTCAACGTAAAGGCGTATTAGGTGCCATTTTGGCGATGGTCATAGCTTATGAACAAGCTCGCTGGGATGAAGCAACGCGCATTCGTAAACTGCTCAAACTCAACGAAGCAGAGCTAGGTCAAGCTTATGACGAAGCAACTTCTTGGGCCCAAGACCTGCTGTCTCCTACTTTGAAATAGTTCACATCACACAGCTACTTCAATCGAAACTCAGCTTTGGTGAGCAGTCGTTTCTTGATAAACTCCAACACATTCATTTATGGCCTCTTAACAGAGGCCATTTTTACAGGATTTAACCATGTCTTTATGCCCATGCGGTAGCAAAAACACTTACCAACAGTGCTGTAAATCAGCACACCTTAACCACAGTGCCGTTGAAACACCCGAGCAATTGATGCGCTCACGTTATTCTGCACATGTACTTGGTTTGGTGGATTATGTTGTTGCGACTTACCACCCTAGCTGCAACGCAGAAGCGCAAAGAGAAGGTATTGCCGAATCTATCAACAGTGATTGGGCAGGACTAGAAGTCATCGATACTGCGGTAGGCTCGCACCAAGACGAAGGCTTTGTTGAGTTTAAAGCTTACTTCAATGAAGAAGGCGCACAATACTGCATGCAAGAACGCTCTCGCTTTATACGTCAAGACGGTCTTTGGTACTACATTGATGGTACCTTCCCAGAGCAAGAACAAACTACACAACCAGAAATTGACCCACGCTTAAATCAAACCGTTGAGAGCTTTAAAATCGGCCGTAATGATCCGTGTATTTGTGGCAGTGGTAAGAAATACAAGAAGTGCTGCGGGTAACTCGTTCGACTAAGAAGTCAGATTAAGAGAAGAGATTCCTGATGTCGCTTAGGCTCCTCGGAATGACGCAAAGTCAGAGGTTAGAAAAGTGACGTAGGGCTTAGAAATCTTGAAATCTTGAAATCTTGAAATCTTGAAATCTTGAAATCTTGAAATCTTGAAAATTAAAAAACTAAAAAGCCCCGTAAACATGTTTGTTTGCGGGGCTTTTGCCTGTCTTTTACGCGGTTCTATTAATCTAAAGAGAGCTTACTTATGACGCTCTTTCAGCTTGTTTACCACATCATCCATCGATAAGCCTTGATCTTGAAGAAGAACCATTAGGTGGTAAATCAAATCTGCTGATTCACACACTAACTCCGCCTTATCGCCCGACGTCGCCGCAAGCGCGACTTCAACGCCTTCTTCGCCCACTTTTTGCGAAATACGCTTGGTGCCACGGGCATATAGACTGGCAGTATAAGAAGATTCAGGATCGGCGTCCTTGCGGGCAGCCAATAGCTGCTCAAGCTGATGAAGCCACACCATCTGAGACTCTTCTTGCTTGTCTCCATCCCAACACGTTGTTGTACCTGTGTGGCACGTTGGACCAATGGGATTAACTTTAACCAGTAAGGTGTCGCTGTCACAGTCCAAGGCGACGTTGTGCAGTTGCAATACGTTGCCTGACGTTTCACCTTTCGTCCAAAGGCGCTCTTTGGTGCGAGAGAAAAACGTCACTTGGCCAGTCTCGCCTGTTTTCTCTAGTGCTGCTGGGTTCATGTATCCCATCATCAGCACTTGGCTAGACTGGTAATCTTGAACAATCGCTGGCACTAAGCCATCGACTTTTTCCCAATCAATACGCTCTGACAATGCGCCTACTTCTGTTTTTGATAAGCTTACGGGTTCAAAACTCATAGTCGCACCTCTACATCTTGTTGTTTTAAATACTGTTTAAGTTCACCAATATTGATGACTTGTTTGTGGAATACCGAAGCCGCAAGTGCTCCATCCACGTTGGTCTTTTTATAAGCTTCAGCAAAGTGTTCCATTGCACCTGCGCCACCTGATGCAATCAGGGGTACATTACACACCGAACGTACCATATTTAACTGGTCGATATCATAGCCGTTGCGAACGCCATCTTGGTTCATCATGTTTAACACGATCTCACCGGCGCCACGCTTCTGTACTTCCTGCACCCAATCTTTGGTTTCCCACTTGGTTGCTTTGGTACGCGCTTCATCGCCTGTGAATTGGTAAACCTGATATTTACCCGTCTCTTTATCGAAGTATGAATCGATACCGACAACGATACACTGTACGCCGAACTTATCAGCTAGGTCAGTGATTAGCTGTGGGTTAGCCAATGCAGGCGAGTTGATGGATACTTTATCTGCACCAAACTCAAGAATGCGTGCTGCATCTTCCGCAGACTTAATACCACCAGCCACACAGAAAGGAATATCAATCACTTCTGCTACACGTTTCACCCAGCTTTTATCGACCACACGGCCATCACTTGATGCGGTGATGTCATAAAATACTAATTCATCAGCGCCCTCTTCTGCGTAGCGTTGTGCTAGCGGAACGATGTCACCAATAATTTCGTGATTACGGAATTGAACGCCCTTAACCACTTGTCCATCACGGACATCCAAACAAGGGATTATTCGCTTTGCCAAGGAGGTTTTCTTTGCTGGTTTAACCGTTTGATTTTGATTACTTTTTATCAACGTCTTAAATTCCCTCTAAAATTATTTTTCATCACATTTTCAACAGTCCGTATAAACCATAGCTTATAAAGTTGGAGATTTATGCAGCGTCTATTCATGCAATGACTAATTATTCATACCCATTCAGGGCTCCGATTGACTAACTATATAGCAGTTTGATTTCCATTTCATGTGCTATGTGCACTCTCAAAATACTTACCGAAAAAATGAATCAGATAGGCAGTGTCCTAGCGAAATCAGGCGCATATTTGATGTTGTGAAACACTTGCGCAGAAGAAACTAACAAACATCTATACTGAAAAAATGACGTGTTGTTAGTTTATAAACTCCGCCGAAAATCTGGTTGCTATCACTTTGCACGGCATAGAGCAATCACGGCTTTAACGAGGAAGAAAACTCTTACGGACATTTCACTGAGTTCCACCACATGACTCAATGAAAACCAAGTCACCAATTGGTGCTTTAAAGGAGCATCTTGTTTTGGCTCTGAAAGCAGCAGCGGCTTCCCAAGATGATTATAAGTATCAAGCTAAAATCATGTACTCAAGAATGTGAGAAACGTTGGAGCAACTCATTGAAGAGAGGTTAATTCGAGGTGTTGTTGAGCGTTTTAATCGCGAGACAAAAACACAACGTTGTCGTCATTTAAGTGACACCTCTGAGATCGATATTGAAACAATCGATTCCGCGATGGGCAAATGTAGCACTTATATGTTTGGGCACGATATGTCGCTCGAAGCGAGCGGAGCATTTCCGAGCTGTGAAGAGATAGAGCAAGACGAACGAAGTAGCATCGAACTATTCGCCGAAGGCGGTAAAGGGAGCACTCGTGCTCCCGTCAGCTCTACTATGGTAGTCATGACTTCTACCTTTTTTGGTTGATTGAAACGTGCCGCAATCATTACTCACAATTAATCATGCTTCATTTGCAATATTACTAAATTAATTTATTTGGTATGAAGTGAAATCCCATAAATAAGCATCTCTCTGGTGTTATTTTTTAATACAAATACTTAGCCACTTTTGAATCTCTCATATTTTTTTAAAAAATTTTCGAGCAACTCATATTTCACGAAAAATTTTAGGAGTATACCAGATAATAAATTTGATGTCAGTTGATTAATGAAAATATTAGTTTTAATATATAAATATGACTAGGGAATAATATTCCAATCGTTCTTTAAAAATATAGAAATTAAAACACACACTGTCAAAGCAAAGGCATTGCGAGCATATATTTCAGCGCACACGTGCACTCCCAAATATTATAAGAAGTTTTTTATCTGATAAAAGCCTTATTTCAGTAAGAATATTAGTAGCAAGCTGGAGTTGTTAGGGACACGAAACTTCGTTTCTGCCCTAGCCGGCTTTGTTGCGTAATTCAGTGGAACTAAATCCAGAACCTACGATCTGATCAGCTACCACCACTCTCTCTCGTAGCCTTATGCCTAAACCTTGTTACAAAACAACCAACTGGAAGCAATACAACCAATCGCTCATTAACCGTGGTTCTCTGACCTTCTGGATCGATGAAGAAGCAATAAGTGGGTGGGCGCAAAGCAAACAGAATAAGCGCGGGAGGCCACGTCGGTTCAGTGATTTAGCTAT
>NZ_JBGOOO010000023.1:0-73065 GCF_041439695.1 Vibrio sp. FF266 | reverse complement strand
AAATCTGCCGGCACTGCCTTCGATGGTTCGAATCCGTCTCCCTCCACCATATTCTCCTTAATTGGAAAATCGAAAAGCCAACTCATTGAGTTGGCTTTTTTCGTTTCTGAGCTCTGTATCCTTCTAAACGTGTCTTTCTAAACTTATCTTTCTAAACACCGCCCTCAACTTACTAAACACCAACCCAATACTGCAAAAAAGACTAAGCGAACTAGCCTATTCAAACATCAGTGATCCCACACTTCAACATGACGCTCACAAACCAGATAAGCAACGCAGCCTAAGCAATTGGTCGATACATGTTCTTTGTCGGTTCACCACGTGTTAGTCATATTGGCATTGCTCCGTGAATCTAAAACACTTCTCCCCTCCCTCCCAAAAAAAGCTCAAAGCCAATTTCCCTGCTGCGACTTACAGATACCTATCATTAGACACAAAAAAGCCCCTGCTGATTTCTCAGCAGGGGCTTTGAATTATTTGCCGTTATTCCGAATAACTACATCATATTGATGTTTAGTTAAATCGTGGAATTAACCTTGAATACCAACAATTAACCAAGGTGCATTTTGAGTCGTTAGGTCACGCTCTAAGTGCCAGATATCAGTGATATCTTCTTCAATGCCGTCTGCGGTGTCACGGTAGCGACCGCTAAACTGAAGGCTTAGCTGTGCTTTACTACCATCGTGATCTGCGCGAACGATTTCAGCATCAACGTACATTACGTCTGTGTGCTGATCACCGTCTAGCTTGTTACGCTCAGCTTTTAGGTCTTCAAATAGGCTTGGAGATACGTATTCTTCAATCGTGTTTAGCTCGTTGTGATTCCATGCACCTTGCAGTGTACGGTAGTGCTCACGAGAACCGTTGATGAATGCCGCTTGATCAAAACCTGGTGGGTAGTTATGTGGAACATCGCTTTGTGCACCAAAACCGAAACCACCAGCGCTATTTTGCGAATGAGGTTGTGATTGAGGCTGTGCTTGCTCGAAGTTATGAACATTTGGTTGTTGCTTAGGTTGTTCAAACTTGTTCTGACCCATGCCGCCGAATGCTGGCTGTTGGCCACGTGCATTCTGCTGATTCATTGAGCCCTGCTTCGCACCCAACATTCCGCGTAGGAATTTAAACGCTAGGAAAGCAATCAGACCCATGATTAAAATATCCATGAACTGGATACCTTCAAATGCGCCACCAAAGAATGCAGCTAAAAGACCACCAGCAAGTAAACCACCTAGCAGACCGCCCATAAGGCCTTTCTTGCTAGAGTTAGCTGCTGCTGTTTTCTTGCCCGTTTGATCTTGTCGGATCGAATTTGTGTTTTGTTGTTTTGGTGCTGGAGCCGTTTTAAAGCTTTTGCCAAATGACTTACCACCACCAAACTTTTTCGCTTCCGCGATTGGCGTCACCGCGACTGTTACCAACAGGATCGCGACTAGTGAGAAAAATCGTTTCATTATTATCCTTTATAGGTTTTTTTATCTTTCGACACCTTAATCATACTCGTTAACAAAGAACAATGAAATATTCACGACGTTTACACATGTATCATAATATTGCGGCTATTAATTGATTACTAAACTAGCGAAGGGATTGACGGCACTCTGGGGCAGCATTAAAATATTGAACGATGTTCATTTAATAGAAAGTACTCATGGCAAGACGAAACGATCATACTCGCGAACAATTAGTGCAATTAACCTTAAAGACGGTAACCGACTTCTTAGAAGAGCACTCTTATCACGAGCTAAGTCTACGTAAAATTGCCAATATGATTGGCTATGTCCCTAGCACCTTGGTGAATGTATTTGGTAACTACAACCTACTCCTTTTACACGTTGTTGCTCAAACATTAGATGAACTGTCGTCCCAATCTGCTTCTGCTGTTGAACAATCGAGCAACCCTCAACAGGCTCTTTTTAATCTTGCATACTGCTATCACGATTTTGCACAAAAACACCCTCACCGTTGGCAGCTTATCTTTGAGCACAACATGAATGGTGAAAACCTTCCTGAATGGCAATCGAACCGTATTGATAGAATGACAGGTATGTTAGAGCAATTGCTGGTAGCTATTGCTCCTGAACACACAGAAAGCGAAGTCATTAAAGCCAGCCGTGTATTATGGTCTGGAGTACATGGAATTACTCTACTTAGCGTTGATGATAAATTTTTCGCCTCTGAACCTATCGATGGTAAAGAGTTGATCAATAACCTAATCTCAAACTACTTAACCAACTGGTAATCATTCAAGGAAAGACAATGAACAACAGCAGCCAATCTTCGCTGTTAACGCAAAAAAGGTTCCTACCCTACTTTATTACTCAATTTCTAGGCGCCTTTAATGACAACATATTCAAAAATGTTCTGTTACTGTTTGTTGCTTTCGCAAGCGTAGATACGCTGCCTATTTCCAGCAATCTATTCATTAATTTGGCCGCTGGTCTTTTTATTCTGCCCTTCTTCCTGTTTTCTGCTTTGGCTGGTGTACTGGCTGACAAATACGAAAAATCTTGGTTTATACGTAAAGTTAAGCTCCTTGAAGTGGCGATCATGTCACTGGGTGCGATCGGGTTTATCTACGAAAGCTACGGGATACTACTCCTACTTCTGTTCCTAATGGGAACGCAAAGTGCCTTCTTTGGCCCGGTGAAATACGCACTGCTTCCACAACAATTGGAAACCAAAGAGCTGGTATCCGGCAACGCTTTAGTCGAAACCGGCACATTCTTAGCCATCCTTATTGGTACTCTAGGTGCCGGTATTATTGCATCTGAAGAAAGCGCGAAGCTCATTGCCGCGGTATGTATTGTTTCTTTCGCCGTGCTTGGCTATGTATCAAGCTGCTTTATTCCACAAGCGCCGAGTAACGCACCAGATCTGAAAGTAAAGTGGCAGCCAGTAAAGCTAACCCGCGCGACACTGGCGATTGCAAAAAAAGATCGCCCAACGTTTCAAGCTCTGATGTCTATCAGCTGGTTCTGGTTCCTTGGCGCTGCTTATCTAACTCAGTTTCCAAACTTCACAAAGCTCCACTTGAACGGCACTGAAAGCTCGGTTGCCTTTTTGTTAGCTCTATTCTCGGTCGGTATTGCGATAGGTTCTTTGGCTTGCGATAAGTTATCAAATCACAGAATTGAAATCGGCATCGTACCAATGGGTAGCCTAGGTATGTCGATTTTTGGGCTATTGATGGCGATATCCATTCCTGAGTCCTTGCCTGAATTTACTTCTTTCCATCAATTCGTGACGTATTCAGAGCTGTGGCCGCTGTTTGCTTATCTTCTGCTCTTGGGTGTCTCTGGCGGTATCTTCATTGTTCCTCTGTATTCTCTGATGCAGTTACGAGCGAAACCAGATGAACGCGCTCAAGTGATTGCCGGGCTCAACATCTACAATTCACTATTCATGGTGGGAAGCGCCGTTTTAGGTATTGTTTGCCTGAGTGTTCTCGATCTTTCTATTCCACAACTATTTGTGTTGCTCGCGATAGGGAATACTTTGGTTATGCTGTACCTGTTTTATCAGGTGCCTATCTACGCTTTCCGTTTCTTTACATGGGTGGTCACTCACACCATGTACCGAGTTAAGCACAAGAACTTACACCATCTTCCAGAGAATGGCGGCGCACTGATCGTTTGCAACCATGTGAGTTATATGGATGCACTGCTTCTGAGTGCGGTTTGCCCTCGCTTGATTCGGTTTGTGATGGAAGAGGATTACGCCAAGCTGCCTCCACTACGTCGATTCTTAAAAAGAGCAGGAGTTATTCCAATCTCCGCAGCCAACCGAAACTCGATTAGAAACGCTTTCAAAGAAGTTGAACGTGCCCTAGATGAAGGGCACATCGTGTGTATTTTCCCTGAAGGCAAGCTAACCGCTGATGGCGAAGTAGCCGAATTCATGCGTGGCATGGAGCTGATTATCAAACGATCTCCTGTACCTGTGATTCCAATGGCACTTAAAGGGTTATGGGGCAGTTACTTCAGTCGTTATAAAGGTCAAGCTTTCAAGGGACTACCCACCCGTTTCAGGGCCAAGTTAGAGATAGAAGCTGCCGAACCTATGCTAGCCAAGGAAGCTTCATGCGACACGCTTCGACAGTCAGTCTCTGATCTTCGCGGCTCACTACGCTAAATAACCAAGCCTTTATTCATATCAGCTGAACAAACGTTTAGTTTTACTTAACGTTTGTTCAATTCATTTAGACTTACTTACCATTGCGTTAAGCGTATAGTCTTCCACTACGCTGCCAATACTAGACGCGACGAATTAAATATAATGAATCTAAAAAAGTCTGTTCCATTTTATCTTGCTGCTCTGTTTTGCTTAACCCCATGGGTGAGTTCACCGACGGCACTCGTGATCGGCTTCCTTCTTGCGAGCTTAGGTTTAGTCCCTGAGCATCTAGAAGTGGGCAAACTCACCAAAAAGCTACTGGCCTACTCGATTGTCGGCTTAGGTTTTGGCATTCAGTTTGAGAAAGCATTAGCGGTAACAGGCGATGGTATTGGCCTCATTGTAACGACGATTATTGGTACCTTGGTCATTGGTTGGTTCTTGGCAAAACGCATGGGATTAGATCGCACCACGGGTTACCTTATCTCTTCTGGTACCGCAATTTGTGGTGGTAGCGCCATTGCCGCCGTAGCACCGGCCATCAAAGCCGATGATGAACAGATTGGCTTAGCGTTAGCCACTGTATTTGTGTTGAACTCAGTCGCCCTTTTCTTGTTCCCAATGATTGGCCATGCACTAGAGTTAAGCCAACAAACTTTCGGAACATGGGCTGCCATCGCGATTCACGATACATCTTCTGTAGTAGGCGCAGCATCAGCATATGGCGAAGAAGCACTGACCACAGCAACCACATTGAAGCTCGCTCGCGCACTTTGGATTATCCCAATCGCGTTAGTCAGCGCAATGATCTTCAAGAACGATCAAAAGAAGATTACGATTCCTTACTTCATTTTCTTCTATTGCGCTGCTATTGCTGTTAGTGACTTATTGCCACAATTTGAGATGGTCTATCAAGGTATCTTTGATGTGTCTAAGCGTGCATTGGTGGTGTGTCTATTCTTGATTGGTTGCGGTATTTCAGTTGAGAAGCTTAAAGCTGCTGGGCCGAAGCCATTGATGTTTGGTATTACAATGTGGACGATGATTTCGACAGGCTCATTAGCGTGGTTAACGCTTACCTGATGCATCTAATACGTAAAGAAGCGCTGTAGATTGGTTAACTTGTTAAGCAGACAAACAGATTAGCGAATGACAAAACAAAAAGGCAAAGCTCTAATGGGCTTTGCCCCTATCGTTTTTAGTGAAAATATCGTTTGTAGTAAAGATATTCTTTGTTACAACAATCACAAATCAAACAGGGGCTTATCACTCTTCTTGCTCTCTCTTTTCATTAAAACAAGTACCACAACCAGCACAAATGCAGTAAGTTCAGCCAATGAACGAGTCAGTCCTGACGAAACGAGCGCTTGGCCTATCTGCAGCAAAACCGCAATGATGAGGGCAACTTTCATAATAAGACCTTATTCTATAATCCGTTATTTATAGAGCTTATTATGATGGATGGTTATAAAGATAATAAATTCTGTTTTGAACTATCTAATTGCTAAATTAACTAACCTAGCGTAACTGCCCCTCTAGCCACTTAATAAACGTTCTTACCTTAGGTCGCTTTTCAGTGCCTAACGGACAGATCAATTCGTATCCTTTATCAGTATCCATACTTGGATAAGGCGTTATGAGCTCACCAGTCTCAATGTACGGCTTTACAAAATGATAGCGCCCCATTGCCACGCCGATATTATGCAGAGCACTCTGTACGCCCATATCGCGATGACTCACACAATAAAACTGCTCAAACAGATTTACATCGAGTTGATTGTGCTTGATCCAACGCTGCCACACATCAGAGCCTAACGCATGAATGAAATTAATCCGGTGTAACGACTCTAAACCATCATCAAAGATGTCGTGTTCAGCGGCATAACTCGGCGTACACACCGGAATATACTTTTCACCAAACAGACGCTGTCGATGCATATCTTTGAGATCTTCAGCACCATAGTAAATGGCGACATCGAGATGATTTTGATGAAAGTCTTGCTCTTCTTGAGAGAAAATATTGAGGTTGAACTTTGGGTATCGCTGTTTGAAATCAGCTAGCCTTGGTAGCAACCAACTGTTAGCGAAGGCAGGACTGGTACCGATATTGATCTGACCATACAAGTCTGTGTTGGTAATGTCTTCGATCTCGCCAAAAATAGAGCTCAACGACTTCGATAACGTGCGTTGAAAGCGTTGCCCTTCTTCGGTCAATTCCAGTTTACGAGTGCCTCGCACAAATAAGTTAAACCCAAGCTCTCCTTCCAACACTTTGATTCGATGGCTAACGGCTCCCTGAGTCAGATGCAACTTTTTCGCGGCTAGCGTAAAGCTCATTTTCTCTGCAGCAACATTAAATGTATGAAGGTTTCTCAGTAAAGATTGATGGTTAGCCATACGAACTCATGCATTAAAAATTTTAATTCATACTACTACCCGTTTCGTTTGTTTGCATTAAGAAATAAGTTTCTAATAGCCGCAGTTACTTAAAATCCTGCCTCGATCAATATTTAACTCCATACGTTGACGAGCAGAAACATTAAAAAAATTAATTACAAACTTAGGGGCACGTATGAATATACTTGGGTATATGCAAAAAGTAGGTAAGGCATTGATGGTTCCCGTAGCCACACTGCCAGCTGCAGCAATCCTTATGGGGATCGGCTACTGGTTGGATCCTGTTGGTTGGGGTTCTGAAAGTATCCTAGCCGCATTCTTGATCAAATCAGGTGGTGCGATCATCGACAACATGGCGGTTCTGTTCGCGGTGGGTGTCGCCTTTGGTTTAAGCCGTGATAAGAATGGTTCTGCGGCACTGTCTGGTTTTGTGATGTTCCTAGTCGTCACCACGCTACTTGCTCCGGGCTCAGTTGCTCAATTGATGGATGTTGAGTTAAGTGAAGTACCAGCGGCATTCGGAAAAATCAGCAACCAATTCGTGGGTATTATTGTCGGTATTATTTCCGCTGAAATCTATAACCGCTACTCCACCGTTGATCTTCCTCAAGCTTTAGCTTTCTTCAGCGGTAAGCGTTTGGTTCCTATCCTTACCTCAATCGCAGGTATGGCGCTCTCTTTTGCCCTTCTTTACATCTGGCCTGCTGTTTACGATGCTCTGATCGTTCTAGGAATTAAACTAGAAAGCATGGGCGCAGTTGGTGCTGGTCTGTTTGGCTTCTTCAACCGTTTGTTCCTATCAGTCGGCATGCACCACGCCCTTTATCCTGTGTTCTGGTTCGACGTTGTGGGTATTAACGATATTCCAAACTTCCTCGGCGGTGCACAATCTATCGCTAACGGTACGGGTATTCCGGGTAAAACTGGCATGTACCAAGCAGGCTTCTTCCCTATCATGATGTTTGGTTTACCAGCAGCAGCATTGGCGATGTACCACTGCGCTGACGCGAAAAACAAGAACCAAGTATTCGCAATCATGCTTGCCGCAGCAATGGCTTCGTTCTTCACAGGCATCACTGAGCCTCTAGAGTTCAGCTTTATGTTTCTAGCACCTGTATTGTTCCTAGTGCACGCTGTGTTAACAGGTCTGTCGCTTTACATTGCAGCAAGCATGGAATGGATGGCAGGCTTCGGCTTCTCTGCAGGCTTTGTTGACTTAGTGCTATCAAGCCAAAACCCGTTAGCAACTAACTGGTACATGTTATTAGTTCAAGGTGTGGTGTTCTTCGCGCTTTACTACGGTATTTTCCGTTTCGCTATCATCAAGTTCAATCTACGTACTCCGGGTCGTGGTGAAGAGATGGAAGCAGAAAGCGAGACAGAATCTCCAGAAGCGTTAATTAGCCTAACCAACAACTACATCGAAGCTATTGGTGGTGCAGGCAACATTCTAGAAGTCGACAACTGTATTACTCGCTTACGCTTAACAGTAAAAGACTCGTCAGCAGCAGACAGTGACAAACTGAAAAAACTAGGTGCTGCAGGCGTCGTTCCTATTGGAAAAGGTGGCCTACAAGTCATTATCGGTTTAGGTAAGGTAGATAAGGTTGCTGAACAAATGAAGAAGGCACTCGCTTAAGCTAAACAGCCAGATGCAAAGATAAAACCCTTAATAACCAGATAAAATATTAAGAATTTGTGATGGCTTCACCACCGTCACAACCCCCTGAAGCGCAATTACGACTAGTCACCGTGTATTGCGCTTCGTTTTATTGTTCTCAGTTCTATTTAGAACGTATCTGCTGTAACCACTGTGCCAATCCTGCGCGTGAAACCTTAATGCCTAGCTGTTCTTGATGAGGCATTCGATAGTACTCGACAGGAAATTTGAACCGCTCAAGACGGCCATTCAATTGCTCAGCAAACCACTCTTTGGTTGGCAGTTCAGCACAATCCACAATAGCGACGGGTCGAAACCCGAACTCATCATCTTCAATTGGAACGATAAACGCCTGATTGATTAAAGATAACTGATTCAGTGCTCGTTCAATTTCTTCACAGTGGATATTCTCTCCCCCAGAAATAAACTGATTATCAGCGCGACCAATGATCGACACTTGTTCGCCATCCCATTCGCCGAGGTCTTTACTGTCGAACCAACTGTTCTCATCCACCAATGGTGTTAACTCGCCCTGATAGTAATAACCAGAAGCAAGCGTATTGCCGCCAATAAAGATACGTTGATCTTCAATTTTTAACTGGCGTTGGTCGAGAACAAAACCTGCAGTATTACTAGAATCGACTGGCTTCGCGGTCACTGTTGAAGCCGCTTCTGTCATGCCATATCCAAGCCAAGTTTCAATGCCCATTTGTTGAGCTTCAAGCCCTAGCGCTTCTGGAATATGGCTCCCACCCAACAACACATGGGTTAAAGTAAGTGCTTGCTTACCCTTTAATAACCTATGCAGCTGAGTAGCGACCAATGAAGCATGGCTACAACCTTCGATGTCTGATTCAAGCTTGCCTGACCCTATTTTGATGCATCCACCAGCCACCAACCAACGATGGACAATCGCCAATCCTGACACATGGTACACCGGTAGGCTAAGCAACCAAGTGCCAGCTTGTTCAAAGTTGAAAACGTCTAGTAAACCCTGAGCAGAACATAAGTGTTGCTGCAACGTGTGAGCCACCGCTTTCGGGTTTCCGATAGAGCCAGAAGTGAATACGATGCTCGCAAGGTTTTGAGGATTAAAGTTAGGATTTTGCGATATTGTTGGTTTGTCATCACCATCGACCTTAACTTCGTTAAAGCAAGGTAACGTCACCAATACAGTCTTGAGGTCAACAGCATCAGAATGATCTAACCCACAGCTATCTAATAGCCAAAGGTAACGTCTGTCTAGCTGACCATAAAGGGATTCAAACTTCTGCGTTAAACGAGCTTTCGGCTGAGGCATGGTAAACGCACAAACCACACCCAAATTAAGTGCGGCAAGATAAACTGGAATCACTTCAGCTTGGTTCTTACCAACAATGGTCAACACATCGCCTTCAGATAGGCCTTGATGAGATAGCTGTTGTTGGTACTCACTCACCAGCACAGACACTTGCTGCCAAGTGTAAGCGCGGTTAGGAATCACTAACGCTGTTTGATGTGGGTTTTGCTGCGCCCACTGTACCCAAAGCGGGTGATGATTAGATTGTGGGCGCATCATAAGATAACCAAGTTATAGATTGAGAACGGTCTAAGCTAATCGAACGATCAGCCTAAAGAAGACCAAATCAATTGTTGCTGTTCAAGAGTAGAAACCGGAAGCTGACAACCCGGCCATGAGACTTCTAGCTGTTGTTGATACAAGCCAATCGTATCAAGCCCTGGAACTTCATTAGGCAAGTACTGTTGTGCCAATCGAGCAATCTGAGTTAAGCCAAGGCTAGACTCTATGCTTGAGCTTAGTACAGGTTTAATACCAAGTTGTTGCGCGCGTTCAATGATAGCAACACAACGCTCTACTGAGCCAATCAAGGTTGGCTTAATCACTACCGCCTTAACACCCGTTAAATCACTAAGATCAAACTCAGGGCTTCGCACCGCTTCTTGTAGTGTCTCATCCCATGCAATCGCCACACCGTGGTCGATGGCAAAGGCCAAGCTGTCTTCTGGTTTCTGACAAGGCTCTTCAATAAAGCTAATGCGCTGACGAAGTGACGGCGAAATATATTTAATGAACTGCTTCGCTTTCTCTGGCTTCCACGCACGGTTGGCATCAAGCCTTAGGGTCAAATCAGGGATCGACTCAAGGAATAAGCTGACAAGCATGCCATCACGAATCGCTTCGTAGAGACCGACTTTCACTTTGGCGACCTTCTCGCCTTTCATCTCATTCAGCACAGGGATCAATTCATCTGGATCTCCTGTACACAAAGGCGCTGCTTGGTAGTTACCTTCAGCGTTGAGTTCACCTCGTAATTCCATCATCGCCATCGAAAAACCGAAGGCAACAGAAGGATATAGCTCATCAAAAGGCGTTTGAGGGTTATTGTGGCTCCAAAGCTCTAATTCGTGTTGCAGCTGAATGCCAGCTTGTTCGGCATCTTCTTGGCTAAAACCTGGCAGAGGCGCAACTTCACCAAAACCAGTTTTACCATCACACTCAAGTTGGATGATATAGCCAACGCGTTCGTTCAACTTATTGTCACGAAGAATCACACCACTATCCATAGGTAGTTGATAACGGTAGAGTTTAGCGTGACGCTGAGAATTCACTGAGTTCATAAAGTTTCCTAAAAAACGGGGAACATCAAAACAAAACGAGCCGCTATTAGCGACTCATTTTAAAGAAGAGAAAGACTATGGGTTACGCGGAAATTTGTCGAAATCAGGTCGACGCTTCTCGTTAAATGCGTTTCGGCCTTCTTGGCCTTCTTCTGTCATGTAGAACATCATGGTTGCGTTACCCGCCAACTCTTGAAGGCCTGCTTGGCCGTCACAGTCTGCGTTTAGTGCGGCTTTCAAGCAACGCAGTGCCATTGGGCTGTGTTGAAGAACTTCACGACACCAACGAACCGTTTCTTTTTCTAGGTCGGCAACAGGCACTACAGTGTTTACTAGACCCATGTCCAATGCTTCTTGGGCATCGTAGAAACGACACAAGAACCAGATTTCACGCGCTTTCTTTTGACCAACGATACGAGCCATGTAAGAAGCCCCCCAACCGCCATCGAATGAACCTACTTTAGGACCCGTCTGACCAAACTGAGCGTTTTCAGCTGCAATGGTCAGGTCTGCCATCATGTGAAGAACATGACCGCCACCGACTGCCCAGCCCGATACCGCTGCGATAACCGGTTTTGGACAAGTACGAATTTGACGTTGGAAATCAAGCACGTTCAGGTGATGTGTACCTGAATCATCTTGATAACCACCGTAGTCACCACGGATACTTTGGTCACCACCAGAACAGAACGCCTTCTCACCAAGACCCGTCAAAATGATTACGCCAACCTTCTCGTCATAACGAGCATCAGCCAATGCATTGATCATCTCTTTTACGGTTTGTGGACGGAACGCATTGTGGACTTGAGGACGAGCAATCGTGATTTTCGCAATACCGTCGTCAGACTTGTGGTACTGAATATCTTCAAATTGACTGCTTTCATCGCGCCAGTTAACTGCTGCGTAAAGTTCTTCTTCTGTGATGCCTACTGTTTTAGCCATGGTGATTCCCATTGTTCTATTAGAGACCACGACTAACGAATAGTCGTGACGGTGTTGCTCTGCTTTTGATAGTGCTTGATACGAGAGAACCGCTCAGTCAGTTTAGCGGCGACTGGCGATACATTGGATGATCAGGTTGGAAAACAACTCTGGTTGCTCAAAATGAACATTATGACCAGCGTAATCAACCTGACTATATTCAAAGCCACTATTCTCAGCTAGCTCCATGAATTTACGATCTTTTTCACCACACACATAATGCAATTGATGCTCATGAGATTTCAATGTGGCACGTAAATCCGGTTGCTTAGCTAACGAAGTAGATAACAACATATTTGCTACGGATACTCCAAGGTTACCACTACGCTTTATGACCAAAGTTTGTCTTTGCTCATGATTTAGTGAAGAAAAGACGCTTTGTTGATACCAATCGTCTAAAACATCTTCAATCGACTGCTGCGCAAAACGGACAGCCCATTGCGTATCATGTACTAACCTTTGTGCTCGTTCTTCATCACGCTCCAGACCAAAGTTGCCACCTTCAATAATGACTTTCTTAAGATTGAGCGTTTCGAAGCAAGGGCTTGTCACCCCATACATGGCAAGCCTACCACCCATAGAGTAGCCAATCACCACGATAGGATAATCCGCAGGAAGATCGTTGAGCGCAAGTTGAGAAGTGATGCACTGAACGATTTTCTTGCAGCAATGATCAAAGCCTACCGGATCGATAAAGCGACTTTGTCCGTGCCCGGGCAAATCTATGCAAAGACGAGGAAACTCCTCTAGATATGGATGACATGCGCTCCAATCATCCCCGCTTCCGAGTAAACCATGTAGAAAAACAAGCAAAGGTTTGTCAGAAGATTCTTGTACAGCTGGGTAATAATTGGAGTAAAGCATGTTAAGTCCTTAGGCTAATGCCTCGATGAGCATTGCACTGAATTGTTTCAACAAAGTAGCCGCTTGTTCGGGAGGCGTCTTAACTTCAACGAGCAAGGTACCCTGACCCTGCTCGAAATGTTGTTCGATAATAGTTTGGTAGCCGTTCAAGGTTTCTGGCGCAGCATAACCAAGCTGGAATTGCGCAGCGGCATGTTCAAAACTGAAACCATGAGGCATTTGATAAAGTGACTGTTTTTGCTGCTCTGGTACAGGCAACAAATCAAAGATCGCACCACCGTCATTGTTTGTCACAACAATAACCATCGGCGTTGAATTATGAGTCAGCAGAGCCAGCGAATTGAGGTCGTAGAGCAAAGAGGTATCACCAATCAACATCAACAACGGATTCTGGTTGATTTTCAACACGCCCGCAGAAGTTGCCACTAAGCCATCGATGCCCGATGCGCCACGATTACTGTAAACTTGATTTGCAGATATTGATGACAACATATCCACCAGCCTTACCATCAAGCTGTTTCCCACAAACAACTCTCTGTCTTTAAGTCTAGTCGACAAGTCAACTGCAACGCTCAACTCGGTCAGTTGGTCATTATTGGATATTTGTGCCAATGCCAATTGTTGAACCGTATTCGCGATTTCGACCAAAGGTGCAGCCCAACCTGCATGTTGACCTAACAAGGTAGGTAAATGCTGTTCTGACACCCATGACTCGATATCAGCAACGATATGGGTTTGAGGCAGATGATCTTGGTTGATTCGGTGCGTATCTGGTGACACAACAATGTATTGTGACGAGCAGAATGATGAAGCTTGCGACTTTATCCAATGATTAAGGCGCTTAGAAACGATACGCTCACCAAATTGGAGAATAAAATTACACTGATTTAGCTTCTCTTTGGCTGAGCTACTTTGTAACCAGAGATCATAATGCTTCCAATCACTGTTCACGCCTGATTGAGGGTCACAAAAAACTGGCCAGCCTAATGCAGTGGCAAACTGCTGAGCTTTTGTCGCTTGTTCAATATCGAGCGAACCGAGAATAACCACACCCTTACGTCCAAGATACTCACCTGGAGCAATCGGTTGTGTATTCACTTGATTAGGTAAAAACGTTTGGCTGTAACAACCTGTTCCCGATTTCCACCCAGAGATACTGGATGTGTACTGTGCATACATTTCAGCGCTACTTGTTGAATACAAAGGCTCAGGAAATGGACAGTTGATATGAATCGCACCGCCAACACTTTGTTGGTTCGCAAGTACGCTATCAACCGATGTCAGAAGCCAATTCAAAGAAGTCTGTGTTGTTGGGCTGGGCAGATTTAAAGAGCTTTCAACATGAGACGAAAAGATACCCTGTTGCTGAATTGCTTGATTCGCCCCACAACCAACCAAGTCTATTGGTCGATCAGACGTCAGCAAGATCAGCTTCTCTCGTGTCAAACCCGATTCAGCCGTCGCAGGAAGAAGGTTCGCAACGGCTGTACCAGAGGTAACAATCACGGCAACTGGCTTACCACTCGCTTTAGCTAAACCTAGAGCAAAAAAACCGAGACCACGCTCGTCAAAGTGCGTGTGTAAAGTTAACTTTGGATTGGCTTCGGCTTCGAGTGTCAATGGTGTTGAGCGAGAACCCGGTGCAACACAAACATGTTCAATACCGCTGCGTGCAAGCTCCTCCAGTAACGTCTTACACCAAACTCTATTTAATACGGCTTGGTCATGATTCATGATGCGACACCCAGTAATGGATGGTCTGAAATTAGGCTAAGTAAAGTTGACATCTTCTTATTCAATTCTTGCCACTCATATTCGGCTACAGATCCCGGCACGATCCCCGCACCCGCAAACAGTTGTACCTGATCGTTTACAATCAAGGCACTTCGAATCGCTACACAAAATTCCGCTCTCTGATGGCTGATATAACCCACAGAACCAGCATACCACCCTCGAGCAAACGGTTCGTGTTCAAGAATGAAATCCATCGCCTCTTTACGCGGTAAACCAGCCACCGCAGCAGTCGGCTGTAATGCAGCAAGCAACTGTACACCGTTAACGCCATTGTTAAGCTGGGCGTGGATATTACGCTTAAGATGCTGCACCTTACGCAAGCGCACAAGACGCGTATCCTTTTCAACATGAACCGTTTGAGAATGAGGAGTGAGGCGCTCAATGATGTCGTCAACCACATACTGGTTCTCATTGAGGTTTTTAGTGTCTTGTGAAAGCCAGTTTGCTAGTTCCATATCCTCGGTCGAGTTTTCTCCTCGGCCAATGGTTCCTGCAAGCGCTTCCGTATCAAGCTCACTACCATATCGGCTATATAAGCGCTCAGGCGTCGAACCAATGAAACTGTGTTTAGAGTCCAGTACCAACATAAAGTGGAAACTGTGATGATTTTGCAAATAGCTGGCTTTAAGCAACTGAGCCGCGCAGATTGGCGCATCCAATTGCAATGTGGTTTTACGCGCTAAAACGACTTTCTTGTACTCTTCGTCGCTAATGCCTTTCAGCACTTTATCGACAAGGTTGCCCCACAGCTCTCGTTCTGGAACGTGGTTAATCTGCTCAATATGCGCCGACAAAGGGGCCAATATCGCCGCTTCGACAGAAAGCTTATTTAGAGCATTAATAGAAGCAACGCGATCAGGAGATAAGTTGACGGCTAACGACCAAGTCTTGTCAAAGCGGATCAGTTCAACCTGAGGAAGGAAGAAAAACGATTCCATGCAACGACGGTTTTTTGCGGTGTGCCCGTCAAACGAGCGCCCACCCCAGATTCGTTGGTCTTCACCAAGAATTGCGTACGCGGGAGCGGGATCAGAAAAAGTATGTAATTGCCCGAGCGCAACGACCTCTTCACGAGTATCACGTGACTGCCAATAAAACTTAGGAAAGAGTGGTTGAGCATGAAGCCATTCAATAAATGCAAACGATGGTTTTTGCGTTAGAACTTCAACACAACGCACTTCGCTTGCTTGGGCATTTTGTACTCGCTCAATCAAAGCGGAGACAGTTTGCTGGAAATGTGACAAATCGACCTCGTTCACATCTAAATTATTATTATATTAGTTTGATACTTTATGGGCAGCACCAACTTAGATCAAGAATGTACGATATCTTTCGAACATTCGTGTGATTTTAAGCGATCCCGCCTCTTTATTCATCTTAGCCAACAACAAACAAGCGATTAATTAAAATTTAGAAAAGAGTGACAACAAAAAGACCAAACGTGACACTGAAATACGACATTCATCAGATTTTTATTCTATCAAACCCCGTTTTGCGGTACTTTAATAAAGTATTTAAATTAATTTCAGGAAATCGGCAATGCAAAATATCGGGATGTCGTCAAAACTCAACAGCGTATGCTACGAAATCAGGGGGCCTGTACTCAAACATGCTAAGCGTATGGAAGAAGAAGGGCATAAAATACTGAAGCTTAATATCGGTAACCCCGCCCCATTTGGTTTTGACGCCCCTGATGAAATCCTTGTTGATGTAATCCGTAACCTACCGACATCTCAAGGTTACTGTGACTCAAAAGGCATCTATTCAGCCCGCAAAGCGGTTGTTCAACACTACCAGAAAAAAGGCCTCCGTAACCTTGATGTAGAAGATGTTTACATTGGTAACGGCGCATCAGAGCTTATCGTTATGTCTATGCAAGCGCTACTGGATAATGGTGATGAAATCTTAGTTCCCGCTCCGGACTACCCACTATGGACAGCGTCTGTTGCGCTTTCTGGCGGCACGCCGGTTCACTACATGTGTGATGAAGATGCTGATTGGTATCCAGATCTAGACGACATGCGAGCGAAGATCTCACCAAAGACTCGCGGCATCGTTCTTATCAATCCGAACAACCCAACGGGCGCGGTATACAGCCGTGATTTCCTATTACAAGTTGTTGAGATTGCTCGTGAGCACGGTTTGATCATCTTCGCTGATGAAATCTACGACAAAGTACTTTACGACGGTGCGGTACACACTTCAGTTGCAACGCTTGCCGAAGACGTACTCATGGTGACATTCAACGGTCTGTCTAAGGCTTACCGTGTATGTGGGTTCCGTGGTGGTTGGATGTTCTTAACGGGTCCGAAACACATAGCGAAAGGCTATGTCGAAGGGCTAGAAATGCTCGCCTCGATGCGTTTGTGTGCCAACGTGCCAATGCAACACGCCATCCAAACGGCACTGGGTGGTTATCAGAGTATCAACGAACTGATTCTTCCTGGTGGTCGACTGCTTGAGCAACGTGACCGTGCATGGGAACTGATCAACAAGATCCCTGGCGTTTCTTGTGTGAAACCAAAAGGCGCGATGTACCTGTTCCCTAAGATCGACACCAAGATGTACAACATCAAAGACGATCAGAAATTCGTACTCGACTTCCTTAAGCAAGAGAAAGTGTTATTGGTTCAAGGTACTGGCTTCAACTGGCCGAAACCGGATCACTTCCGCATCGTGACTCTACCGCACATCGAAGATCTAGAAATCGCGATTGGTCGCCTAGAGCGCTTCTTACAGACTTACAGCCAAGACGACCTCGTCGAAGGTTAATTAGCACAAAGAAAGATGACTACAATTTGCTGTTTTAAAAGACTTTAACTTGTAATCAATCACTTCTATGCTTAAAAGGCTCCTGTTTGGGAGCCTTTTTTGTATCCGCTGTCTCGTGTCCCTGTGCAAACACAAGATACGAGTGGAGCATTGCTTATACCAATCACAGTAAGTAAGTGTTCAGAAATAGCGCAGGGAAAAAACTTGAGAACAAGGCAGATTTTTTTGGTAAGTAGTTATTCTACAATCAAAAATTCTAACAAAGTTATCGAGTTTTTTAACAAGCTAGGATGACCAGTTATTTACTACGATTGGTACTAAAAGGACTCTTATGAAACAAAGCCATTTCTTTGCCCATCTTGCCCGTATGAAGCTGATTCAACGCTGGCCCCTGATGCGCTCAGTCTCAAGCGAGAACATTTCAGAGCATAGCCTACAGGTCGCTTTCGTCGCCCACGCCTTGGCGCTTATCAAAAACAAGAAGTTTGATGGCAAACTCAACCCAGAACACATTGCTCTGCTTGGCATGTACCACGATACCAGTGAAGTGCTAACAGGTGATTTGCCGACGCCAGTTAAATACTACAATCCAGACATCGCACAAGAGTATAAGAAGATAGAAGCGGCAGCAGAGCAAAGACTGCTTTCAATGCTGCCAGAAGAGTTCCGAGACGACTTATCCCCGTTTTTGATATCTGGAACAGCAAACAAAGAAGAGCAAAGCATCGTTAAGCAAGCCGACACCATCTGTGCTTACCTGAAATGCTTGGAAGAACTCAGCGCAGGTAATCATGAATACGAACAGGCCAAACGCAGGCTTGAAGAGACGCTATCACAACGTAAAAGCCCGGAAATGGACTACTTTCTCACCACATTTGCGCCGAGCTTTGAATTATCACTAGACGAGATAAGCTAACTGGGTATAAGTTGAGTGTAATTAGCTAAATAAATCAATTTGATAGGTGCTATTTTGAATTCTCCACTCGAACCACCATTTAAACTCGAACAAGAATGGCAACATCGAAATGACGATGAACATAAAATAAGGCGTGATGACCACCGTAGCCCGTATCAACGCGATCGTGCGCGGGTGCTTCACTCTGCCGCTTTTCGCCGCCTCCAAGCAAAAACCCAAGTTCATGGCACCACGGTAAACGATTTCCACCGAACTCGCCTTACTCATTCGCTAGAAGCCGCTCAGCTAGGTACCGGTATCGTTGCCCAGCTGAAAAAAAAGCAGCCCGAGTTTCGAGATTTATTGCCTTCAGACAGTTTGATTGATTCATTGTGTCTTGCTCACGACATTGGCCACCCACCTTATGGGCACGGTGGCGAAGTCGCGTTGAACTATATGATGCGCGATCATGGTGGCTTTGAGGGCAATGCTCAAACATTTCGCATTGTCACGCAGCTAGAACCTTACACTGAACATCACGGGATGAACCTATCTCGACGCACTTTGTTAGGTTTGATTAAGTACCCTTCTCTGCTGAGTGAGGTTCAAGCTAAATTGCAGTCTGAACCCGTAAAGCATCAACGACAGCTCCGAGCTAAAGATTGGATGCCAGCAAAAGGCATCTACAATCATGATGAAGAGTTGTTTAACTGGGTGCTTGAACCGCTTTCAAGCAGCGACCAACAGCTCCTAAAACAGAAAAGAAAAACACACACCGAGCCTCTTGAACATAACAAGACCAAATATAAGTCGCTGGATTGTTCGATTATGGAGTTGGCTGATGACATCGCGTATGGCGTACACGATTTAGAAGATGCGATTGTGCTTGGCTCTGTGACCAAAGCTCAGTGGGTCGAATCGGCTTACCCTCAACTTAAAGAGATGGCCGATCCTTGGATTTGTGAACACCTAGATTCAATTACAGAGATGCTTTTCTCTGGTGAGCAGTATCGTCGAAAGGATGCGATTGGTGGGATAGTCAACGCTCTGTTGACCAGTATTTCGATTGAACGAGTAGATGCTAGATTTGAGAATGTACTGCTTGCTTACAATGCGGTGCTTGAACCGAGCATGGACGCCACACTCGACAAACTGAAACACTTTGTCAGCGAGTTCGTGATTCAAGTGCCACAGGTTCAAGTTATCGAATATAAAGGTCAGCAGATTATCATGGATATGTTTGAAGCATTCAGCGCAGATCCTGAACGCTTGCTGCCACTACCTATCAAGAAGCAATGGCTACAACATCAAGATGAGTCTCGAAAAATGCGCGTGATTGCGGATTACATATCATCCATGACCGATGATCTTGCACAGAAAATGCACCAGCAACTGTTCTCAGCTCATACTGAATTTTAATTTCTGACTCGTTCCAACGAAACTGGCTTAATCTAGGTAGTTTTTCTCAAACACGCCCGGCGGCATTTGATTGATTTGAAACTGAATCATTTGGTCAAATGCCGTTAGCAGAGGGCTAAAGTCTCGATCATTTTCTAACAAGCTCAACAGATGATAACCCGCCTCTACTGTCGAAAGGCTGTTTTCACTTGGCGCTTTGCGAATTCGGTAATTACCCTTGAGATCTTTCGGCAAGTGAACCGTATTCAACGCATGCAAGTTACTCGATACTTGCCACATCTTGAACGCCTTCTTCCAGGTGCCATCCAATAAAATCACACGCAGCTTCTTTTCAGGACATGTCGCCGACTCAACTGAAACAGAGTTTTCGCTTGGGTATAAAATCACATGTTGGTACTGTTCATCGCACAACAATGCGTTGAGTTGTTCATTGTCTGAAAAGTCTTCACCGACAAACGTCACACTGTTATTTAGAGATAACGAGAGGATACGCGCAGTTCCCATCGGGCGATGCTCTTCTGATGGGTGCTGAAGAATGATAAGCTCAACGTTCGATTCTAGTGGCGTAACCCACTGACATATACAAGCTTTCAAAGCCTTGCTGCATTGGCGGCAATAACGAGACATGGATTTAATGTGTACCCTGTTTTAATTTTCACTTCACTTTTATGCGTATTATTCCAACTAGAGCCTGTTCAGGCTTGGGTAGTTTGGGATAAAAATGCGATCGCCGATGGGCAATGGTGGCGGATCCTAACAGGAAACTTTTCACATACCAACTACTCGCACCTTCTGATGAATCTAGCCGGCTTATGGATCATCAGCTATCTGTTTCAACCGAGTAAAAAACAGCTTGCTCTTGCTCTGCTTGTGATTAGTTTAGTCACTGGGGTCGCTTTGTTGTTTTCGAGTATTCAGATCTATGTTGGCCTATCTGGCTCTTTGCATGGGTTATTTGGCTTATTCGCGCTCAGTGAGGCTTTAAACGTTAGGAGATCAAGTTGGCTGTTAGTGTTGGGATTAATCGTTAAAATCGCTTGGGAGCAGCTTGTTGGCCCTTCTAGCACGACTGGAGAACTGATTAATGCTCGTGTCGCGATTGAAGCCCACCTAGCAGGTGCACTGGCCGGAGGCTTCATATCTATCGCTTCATTTCTAACAAGTAGACAAACGGATTAAAGTTGAATTCTTTCGCGGTTCTTTTTAACCGTGGCTTCACCTATCCCTTTCACACTCACCAAATCATCAGCAGTCGTAAATGCCCCGTTTTGATCCCTGTAATCGACGATCTCTTGAGCTTTCTTATCCCCAACACCAACCAATAGCGCTGACAGCTCTTCAGCTGTCGCGGTATTGATATTGACCGTAATCTCAATGCCATCGTAAAGCTCTGCCTTAGTTGGGCTGTCTGCATACGCTGCGGGGCTTAACAGAATCAGAAATGTAAGAAATAATGTTGAATATATCGTGCGCATAAACCGTTCCTTTGTTCAAAAAACGTAACTTATGCATTTGCTGCGCTAGATAAAACACTCACCAGACAAAAATAAAGCGGGTCACCTAAGTGACCCGCTTCGTTATACATCTAATTTTCATCAATTTGTTAGCTAGCTCGCAAACCGAGTTGCTGCACTACTTTCAAGTTGTATTCTCAAGTTGCATTACTCGGCAGAAGACTACCGAGTAAATTCAAAGCTTATTGAGCTTGACCAACGATGTAGTATTCAACGTCTGCATTTTTACGCAGTACGTTTAGTACATTAGTAAGGTCTTGTTGATTACCAACGCGCTCTAACTGTGCACCAAGTTGTGTGCTGTAAGCAGGGTTGATTTCAGCCGTTACTTTAGAAAGCTCAACAACAACGATGTTACCGTCTTGATCTTTAGATTGACCGAACACAGCTTGGCCGGCTTCTGGTTTCACTAGAGCGAATACAGATGCAGCTAATGGAGAATTACGGTCAATGGTTTCAAGTTCAGTAAACTCAAGGCTGTTATCCGCCAGTACCGCTTCATTACCTTGCTTAAGTTCGTTTACTAGAGAAACACCTAGCTCTACCGCTTGTTGCTCTGCTTTTACAGCAGACAATGCAGCTACAACTTGATCTTTCACTTCTGCTAAAGGAAGAACTGTTTCGTCGCGAGTCTCTTCTACACGTACAACAATAACGTGCTCAGGAGCCACTTCGATAACTTCAGAGTTCAAACCGTCTTCTTTCACTTCAGGGCTCAAGATAGCTTGCATTACTGCAGGCGTCATCAGAACTTCTGGAGCGTCAGCTTGAGAGATGAAATCAGTCGTCGTGATCTTCGCGTTGATAGCTTCAGCAGAGTCGTCTAGAGAATCTGGGAATTCAAACGCTACTTTTTCAAGTTCAGTTTGTTGCTCGTAGAACTGATCAACGGCGTGTTGGTCTAGAAGCTCTTGCTTAATATCAGTAGCAACTTCAGTGTAAGGCTGAGCTTGAGATGCTTTTACTTCGTCTAGCTTGATGATGTGGTAGCCAAAATCAGATTTAACTAAGCCAGTCGTATCGCCAATATTCTCAAGAGCGAAAGCCGCCTCTTCGAATGCTGGATCCATAACATCGCGTTCAATCCAACCTAGGTCACCGCCAACATCTGCACTACCGAAGTCGTCAGATTTTTCTTCTGCTAGCGTAGCAAAATCAGCACCTGCATTTAGCTCGTCTAGGATAGACTGAGCTTTCGCTTCGTCATCACCTTGAACTAGAATGTGGCTAACTTTACGTTGCTCTTCAGTAGAGTACTTGTCTAGATGCTCTTGGTAGTATTTCTGTGCTTCCTCATCGCTAACTTCAAGTTGCGATTTAAGTGCTTCAGCAGAAAGTTCGATGTAAGACACCTTAGCCTGCTCTGGACGAGTGTAAGCCGCAGGGTTCTCTTGGTAGTACTGTTCGATTTGCTCGTCAGTTAACTCGATATTTTTCGCTAGGTCAGCAACAGATAGTGTCACTGTGCGAATGTCACGAGTTTGAGCAATAAGCTTGCTCTGAATATCAATTTCGCCTTGAAGAACAAATTCACTGCCTTGAAGTGCAGTAACAAACTGGTTACGCATTAGGTCACGACGCATGTATTCAGCGAAGCTTTCTGCGCTGAAACCTGCACGACGTAATGCCGATTGGTAAACTTCTTGGTCGAATTGACCAGCCGTTTGAAACTGAGGCATTTCTAGAATCATGGTACGGATTTGAGAATCACTGATTCGTAGGCCTAGAGACTCTGCTTGCTGCTCAAGTAGAACATCGTTGATCATGCGATCAAGTACTGACTTACGGAAAGACTCAACGTATGCAGGGTCTGCAAGCATTTGAGCGAAGTAATCGCCAAGTTGAGATTGCATGCGATTACGTTCGTTTTGGTAAGCTTGTTCGAACTCACCACGAGCAATTTCTGTGTTGCCAACTTTAGCTGCTGCGTTGTTACCGCCACCGGTGATGTAGCTGCCTACACCTGCGAATACGAATGACAGGATAATCAACCCAAGGATAATTTTTACCGCGATGCTATTCACGCCTTCGCGTAATCGATCCATCATAATTTAAGTGCTCTCCGGATATGAAGCATTGGCTTCAAAATAAAAATCTATTCACGCGATATTATCAGAAAAAGAAATGCGCATCAGTAGGATGCGCATAATTTAAATAAGTTCAATGTGCTTTGCACATATACTGTTTAAAAATGAAACATCATTGTTCAAACAGTAAACGCATATTACTGCCTTCCCCTCACAAAACTCGAGGTTTCAGCAACAAAAATTAGTTACATGCGTCTTTAAGTGCTTTACCCGCTTTGAAGCCAGGTACTTTAGCTTCTGCGATTTGGATCTCTTCACCAGTTTTTGGGTTACGACCTGTACGAGCAGCACGAGTACGAACACTGAAAGTACCAAAGCCAACAAGTGCAACTTGGTCGCCTGATTGTAACGTTGTGCCAACTGCTTCGATGAAAGCGTCTAGAGCGCGACCAGCTGAAGCTTTAGAGATGTCTGCGTTTTCTGCGATTGATTCTACTAGTTGTGTTTTATTCACTGTTTTTCCCCTATGTGTCATCTGTGACTACTTCTCGATGACTGTACGTTCCATTTTGGTTTTAATTTAGCCGCAAGCCTTATTACAAAAGGGCTGCCGCTTTAGTCGAATAACTTAGCGTCCAAAAAAAACGCTGACAAGCCTTTTCGGGTCTATCAGCGTAATTCTTTACTTATTTTTGCTATGCATCACTATTTTTTCACGTCGAACTCGACCCCTGACGGATCTCGTTCTAGTGCGACTTTCAGTACTTCATCAATCCATTGAACCGGAATCACCTTCAAGTCAGCGATTACGTTGTCTGGAATCTCTTCCAAATCACGTTCATTGTCTTTAGGAATCAAGACCGTTTTAATGCCACCGCGGTGCGCTGCAAGAAGCTTTTCTTTCAAGCCACCGATAGGTAAAACTTCACCACGAAGGGTAATTTCACCGGTCATACCAACCTCTGCTTTTACAGGGTTACCCGTTAAGCTAGAGACCAATGCAGTACACATTGCGATACCCGCACTAGGGCCATCTTTCGGTGTAGCACCTTCCGGTACGTGAACGTGAATATCGCGCTTTTCGTAGAAATCTGAGTTAATACCCAGTTTCTCGGCACGAGAACGAACCACGGTCATTGCCGCTTGAATCGATTCTTTCATCACATCACCAAGTGAACCGGTTTGCGTTAGCTTACCTTTACCCGGCATTGCTTCAGTTTCGATAGTCAGTAGATCACCACCAACTTGAGTCCAAGCTAAACCAGTCACTTGACCAATACGGTTACTTTCATCCGCTTTACCGAAGTCATGACGTTGAACGCCTAAGTACTCTTTCAGGTTATCAATATTAACCGTTACAGACTTAAGGTCGCTGTCTAGCAAGATGTTCTTCACAGCTTTACGACAGATCTTAGAGATTTCACGCTCTAGGCTACGTACACCCGCTTCACGTGTGTAGTAACGAATGATGCCGATGATTGCAGAGTCTTCAATCTCAATCTCATGAGGCTTAAGACCGTTGCGTTGAACTTGCTTGTCCAATAGGTGGCTCTTAGCAATGTTCAGCTTTTCATCTTCTGTGTAACCAGACAGGCGAATCACTTCCATACGGTCCAGCAGTGGGCCAGGAATGTCCATTGAGTTAGACGTTGCCACGAACATCACATCAGACAGATCGTAATCGACTTCTAGATAGTGATCGTTGAATGCATTGTTTTGCTCAGGGTCTAGAACTTCTAGAAGCGCTGAAGATGGGTCGCCACGCATATCAGAAGACATCTTATCGATTTCATCTAATAGGAACAGTGGGTTCTTAACGCCAACTTTAGACATCTTCTGGATTAATTTACCCGGAAGTGAACCGATGTACGTACGACGGTGACCACGAATCTCAGCTTCATCACGAACGCCGCCTAGCGCCATACGTGTGTACTTACGACCCGTTGCCGCAGCAATCGAACGACCTAGTGAGGTTTTACCAACACCAGGAGGACCTACAAGACAAAGGATTGGACCTTTTAGCTTGTTGATACGATTTTGTACTGCCAAGTACTCAAGAATACGTTCTTTAACACGCTCTAAGCCATAGTGATCTTCGTTTAAGATCTCTTCCGCTTTCGCTAAATTCTTTTTAACTTTTGAACGCTTAGCCCAAGGAACGCCTACCATCCAATCAATGTAACTACGTACTACTGTTGCTTCAGCAGACATTGGCGACATCATTTTCAGTTTTTGCAGTTCTTGCTCAGTTTTTTCACGAGCTTCTTGAGGCATCTTAGAATCTTCGATCTTCTTCTTCAGAGTCTCGAATTCATCAGGCGCGTCGTCCATCTCGCCCAGTTCTTTCTGAATCGCTTTCATTTGCTCATTCAGATAGTACTCACGCTGAGACTTTTCCATCTGTTTCTTAACGCGGCCACGGATGCGTTTTTCAACTTGCAGGATATCAATTTCTGACTCCATTTGGCCCATCAAGAATTCCAGGCGTTCCGTCACATCTGAAATTTCTAGAACGTGCTGCTTATCTACCAGTTTAAGTGGCATGTGCGCAGCAATCGTATCAGCAAGGCGAGCAGCCTCATCAATACCGTTCAGCGAGGTTAGAACCTCTGGTGGAATCTTTTTGTTCAGCTTAATAAAGCCTTCGAATTGATTGATCGCACTGCGAACAACCACTTCTTGTTCTTTTTCGTCAAGTTCTGAGGTTACAACGTATTCGGCATCCGCTAAGAAAAACTCACTCTCTTTGAACTGGTGAATTTTTGCACGCTGCTGACCTTCGACAAGTACTTTTACGGTACCATCTGGCAGCTTTAGCAACTGAAGAATAGTAGCGACTGTACCTACGTTAAATAGGTCGTCGATTGAAGGCTCATCAGTGTCCGCTTCTTTCTGCGCTACAAGTAGTACTTGTTTGTTAGCTTCCATTGCCGATTCAAGGCAAGTAATCGATTTTTCACGACCAACAAACAATGGAATAACCATGTGTGGGTAAACCACTACATCACGTAGAGGTAGCACGGGGATTTCGATACGCTCGGAACGTTCCAAGTTCATATATTTCTCTCTTCCGCTTTAACTTATAAAGCAGTATATGGGGCTTAAACGACTGGATTCAATGGAAGAATAAAAAAAAGGAGGTAATTGCTTACCTCCTTTTTCAATTTGAGTGTGTAGTCTTAAAAAGACCTACTCTGCAACAGCTGCTTGGTTATCTGAGTTGCTGTAAATCAATAGTGGTTCTGACTCACCATTAATTACCGACTCATCAATCACAACCTTGCTTACATCAGTTGAAGATGGCAGTTCGTACATAGTTTCTAGTAGAACACCTTCCAAGATAGAGCGTAGACCACGAGCACCCGTTTTACGGTTCATTGCTTTCTTCGCAATTGCGCGTAGGGCGTCTTCACGGAATTCTAACTCTGTATCCTCAAGCTCAAATAATGCAGCGTACTGTTTTGTCAGTGCATTCTTTGGCTCACAAAGGATTTGGATTAGCGCTTCTTCATCAAGCTCTGTCAGTGTTGTTGTAACAGGTAGACGACCAATGAATTCTGGAATCAAACCATACTTCACTAGATCTTCAGGTTCTACTTGAGTGAACAGTTCACCGATAGTTTTGGTTTCGTCTTTTGAACGCACTTCTGCGCCAAAGCCGATACCTGAACCTGTTTCTACACGTTGCTCAATCACTTTATCTAGGCCGGCAAACGCACCACCACAGATAAATAGGATCTTAGACGTGTCCACTTGCAAGAACTCTTGCTGTGGATGCTTACGACCACCTTGAGGTGGAACTGAAGCTACTGTACCTTCAACAAGTTTTAATAGAGCTTGCTGTACACCTTCACCAGACACGTCACGCGTGATCGATGGGTTTTCAGCTTTACGAGAAATCTTATCGATTTCATCGATGTAAACAATGCCGCGTTCCGCTTTCGCTACGTCGTAATCACATTTCTGAAGCAACTTCTGGATGATGTTTTCAACATCTTCGCCTACATAACCCGCTTCGGTTAGTGTTGTTGCATCTGCCATTGTGAAAGGAACGTCTAGGAAACGAGCCAGTGTTTCAGCCAGTAGGGTTTTACCACTACCAGTAGGACCAATAAGAAGAATGTTACTCTTACCGAGCTCTACGCCTTCAGCCGTCGTATCACCATTACGTAAACGCTTGTAGTGGTTATATACTGCAACTGCTAGCACTTTTTTCGCGTATTCTTGACCGATTACATAGTCGTCAAGATGCTCACGAATCTCACGCGGCGTTGGCAGCGATTCCGATTCTTTCTTTGGAAGAACATCTTTAATTTCTTCACGAATAATGTCGTTACAAAGATCGACACATTCATCACAAATGTAAACAGAAGGACCTGCGATTAACTTGCGAACTTCGTGCTGGCTTTTGCCACAGAAAGAGCAGTAAAGCAATTTACCGCTACCACCCTCTTTGCTTTTATCTGTCATTCGCTAACCTCTTAGCCTTTACTCTCTATGTTTGAGTGTATATCAATTTGAATCACTTTGCGTTAAACAATTGCCCTGCAATTATTGACCGCGGTGATTAAGAACTGAATCCACCAAACCGTATTCTACAGCCTGATCAGCAGACATGAAATTGTCACGATCTGTATCACGCTCAACAACCTCTAGAGGCTGACCTGTGTGCTCTGCCAATAGTTTGTTTAGCTTTTGCTTGATCGTTAGGATCTCTTGCGCGTGAATTTGAATATCAGACGCTTGGCCTTGGAAGCCGCCAAGTGGCTGGTGAATCATTACACGTGAGTTTGGAAGCACGTGACGCTTACCCGGAGTACCACCCGCTAGTAAGAATGCACCCATAGAGCAAGCTTGACCCATACATACGGTGCTCACGTTTGGCTTGATGAACTGCATTGTATCATAGATAGACATGCCCGCTGTTACGCTACCGCCAGGTGAGTTGATGTAAAGATAGATATCTTTGTCTGGGTTTTCTGATTCCAAGAAAAGCAGTTGAGCCACGACAAGATTTGCCATGTGGTCTTCCACTTGACCTGTTAAGAAAATGATACGTTCTTTTAATAGACGAGAATAAATATCGTAAGAACGTTCACCACGGGAAGTCTGTTCAACCACCATAGGAACTAGTGCGTCCATAATCGATGGCATTGTATTTTTTTCTTGGTAGCTCATATTCTTATGTCCCTAAAATAAATGGCCCGAATGATTAAATCATACGGACCATTGTTAGCAGAATTGTTGACCGTACGTCAACCTTCTACGTCAGATATTACTATATTAAGCAGGTTGCTGATTCATTAGCTCGTTGAAGCTAACTTCTTTATCAGAAACTTGAGCTTTAGCGATGATTGCATCAATAGCTTGCTCTTCTAGAGCAACATTGCGCATGTTGTTCATCATTTGCTCGTTTTGCTCGTAGTAAGCAATAACTTCTGTTGGATCTTCGTATGCTGTAGCCATCTCTTCGATGATAGCTTTAACTTTCTCGTCATCAGCTTTTAGCTCTTCAGTCTTGATTACTTCACCAAGAAGAAGACCTACAACTACGCGACGTTTAGCTTGCTCTTCGAACAGCTCACGTGGAAGTTGGTCAGCAGCTTCAGTGTTACCACCGAAACGTTGAGCAGCTTGTTGACGTAGAACACCGATCTCTTGATCGATTAGAGCAGAAGGTACGTCGATGTTGTTTTCGTTAACTAGACCGTCGATTGCTTGCTCTTTGATGCGGTTCTTAACAGCTTGCTTAAGCTCACGCTCCATGTTCTTACGAACTTCAGCTTTAAGGCCTTCAACGCCTTCAGCTGCGCCGAACTTAGAA
The DNA here is from genome assembly GCF_041439695.1 of Vibrio sp. FF266. Lineage (NCBI taxonomy): Bacteria > Pseudomonadati > Pseudomonadota > Gammaproteobacteria > Vibrionales > Vibrionaceae > Vibrio > Vibrio sp. FF266. Next base: position 44,183 of record NZ_JBGOOO010000023.1, on the reverse strand, counting down.
ACGAATTCTTCGTTTAGTTCTGGAAGCTCACGAGCTTCAACTTTGTTCAGCTTGATAGAGAACTTAGCAGCTTTACCTTTTAGGTTTTCAGCGTGGTAATCTTCTGGGAAGTTTACTTCGATTTCGAATTCCATACCTGCTGTTTTACCAACGATACCGTCTTCAAAACCAGGGATCATGCGACCAGCGCCCATCTCTAGTGGGAAGTTCTCAGCTTTGCCGCCTTCAAACTCTTCACCGTCGATAGAACCAACGAAGTCGATAGTTGCACGAGAACCAGCGTCAGCAGCAGCTTCAACTTCAGTCCAAGTCGCTTGTTGCTTACGTAGAGTTTCGATCATCTCTTCAACGTCAGCTTCTTTAACTTCTACTGCTGGTTTTTCAACAGTGATGTTTTCTAGACCTTTCAGCTCAACTTCTGGGTAAACTTCAAAAGTTGCGTTGAATACTAGGTCAGCGCCTTCGTTGTTTTCAACTGGTGCGAAAGTAGGTGCGCCAGCTGGGTTGATTTTCTCTTTAACGATCGCTTCGATGAAGTGACGTTGCATTACTTCGCCCATCACGTCTTGACGTACTGCTTTGCCGTACATTTTAGCAACCATCTTCATTGGCACTTTGCCTTTACGGAAGCCATCGAAACGACGGTTTTTCGCGATGTTGCGTAGTTCAGCTGTAACTGCATCTTCGATGTTAGCAGCAGGAACAGTAATATTAAGACGGCGCTCTAGGCCTTCTAGCGTTTCAACAGTAACTTGCATTATATAAACCTCAAAACTGGCTCAGTAATCTGAGCATATGAGCCGTAACTTAGCTTTAATTCAAAAGCCGACGTTGTTGGCTGCATCCTTGTGTAGTGCTCTATCCGAACACCTAATTTAAAATCGAGCATTGATGTCTGAATTGATTATTCAACCAAACACCAGACTAATCAGCGATATCTTCGTTCTTCACGCGTCGATTAAAACGCAATAAAGCTTGTTTTCGAAAACAAGAAAGGTATCTCCGATTAGCCTCAGGACAGAAATTTTAGACGCGACATTCTAGCGATCTGTTTAATCTCTGTCGAGCCGTTCACCTCTGCATGATGATGAATGCTCTAAATTCGTCCAACTAAATGATACAAAAACGATCAAATCATCACTTAGCACAACAGAAATGGGGACAATAGCGACTTTTTCAAGGGAATCGAGGGCTTTTTTTGCTAAAAACCTTAAAAAGAGATCTTGCTCTTGTTTTACCCCTCAGAGTCGATAACTTTTTCAACAATCCCCGTTACAAACCCTTAACCTACATCCATCTGGCGACTGTCTACTTTCAGCAAACACTACCGCTATTTGCTACCATAAACGAGAGAAGACAGGCTTGATTATTTACCAAAGAAATGAGCGGAGAGCCTTCATGTTTCAAGCTTTGAGAATCCCAATCCTATTAATGGCCACATACAGTTTACTAATGGTGTTCGGCGGTCATTGGGTGTGGAACACAAGCCATGAAAGTTTGTTAAATGATCATCAATCTAAGCTAGACCGATTTTCGGTTCATATTTCAAGCCAACTCGACAAGTTCGCGCACATTCCCGAGCTGCTTTCAAAAGACAAAGAGTTGGTCGATGCTCTTCACTCTCCAAGTAACTCTGCGCAAATCGAACTCACCAATCGCTACCTAGAACACGTAAACTCGGTGATTCAAGCATCGGACACCTATCTGTTAGATAGCATTGGCACCACCATAGCAGCCAGTAACTGGAATCTACCGCGTTCTTTTATTCGGCGAAATTTCGCTTTCCGTCCCTACTTTCAAGAAGCGATTCTTGGCAATGAAAATCAATATTTTGCGCTAGGTTCAACCTCTGGGAAACGAGGCTATTATTATTCTTACCCCGTCGCCTATGCCGCCGAGATTATTGGCGTCATTGTCGTAAAGATGGATTTATCGCTGATTGAAGCAAGTTGGAAAGGCAAACAGAGTTTTTTTGTTGCTGACGATAAAGACCAGATCGTATTTATGTCGAGTAATCCTGAGTGGCTGTTCAAAAGCCTTCAACCATTAAGCGAAGAACAACACACTCAAATTCAAGAAAGCAGGCAGTATCTCGATACAAAAATAGAAAGCCTGCACTTCTCCGGTGACTTAGAGAGTGCTACTAGCAATATTGAGTCTCCCCACAAGCTCGTCCAAGAGCAGTTCTTTAACTCCTCACGCTTCCTAGCCGAGCCAAAACTCACCATACGAGTATTTTCTCCGACCCACTTAGTTTGGTGGGACTTGGTTGCTTACCTTGTGGTTTTGAGCCTTATTTTTGCGATTATTTATCTAACGATGCAACTCAATCACCATCGACAACAAAGACGAGCTCAGATAGACAGACTGCAATCCGAAGCCAAGCAAAAGCTAGAATTTCAAGTGCTTGAACGAACATCAGAGTTGCATGTCGAGATTAAGCACCGAATCGAAACTGAACATGTACTGAGGCAGACACAAGACGAACTCATCCAAGCCGCCAAACTGGCAGTGTTGGGGCAAATGTCAGCAAGCATCAGCCATGAACTGAATAACCCGCTTGCTGCGATTCGCAGTTATGCCGACAACGGCCGACTGTTTCTTGCCAAAGAAAAAACCGAGCGTGTCGATGACAACCTATCGCGAATCTCGGCGCTCACTGACCGTATGGCTAAGATAAGCCACCAGCTTCGTTCCTTTGCAAAGAAATCCACTGCGGAAGAGCTGCACACGTTACAGATACTGCCAGTATTGCACTCGTCAAAAGAACTGATGAAACCACAACTCAAGAGTGAACGAGTAAAGGTCAACGAACTTCCTGAAACCTTTGATGCTTGCGTGCTCGCCAACGCCATTCAATTGGAACAAGTGATCATTAATTTGCTGACTAACGCGATTCAGGCGATGGAACAACAAGACGACAAACAATTAGCTATTCTGTTAGAGATTAGGAAGCCCGACCATCAACAAGCCAAGACCTTGCTGATTCATGTCGATGACAATGGTCCAGGCTTCACCTCCCCTTCTAACGGAAATTTTTTTGAACCCTTCCATACCACCAAGAAAAATGGACTTGGACTTGGGCTATCGATTTCTCAACAAATAATCAGCGGAATAAATGGCAAGCTCGTTACCGGTAGTAGCCCTCAAGGCGGGGCTCGATTTAGTATCGAGTTACCCATAGTTCCAACAAAAGAATCAGATTAGTCGCTAAGCAAACCAGTACACCTTCACCAACAATAAAAATAAAAGATTAAAGGAATAACTATGTGTCACGTCTATTTCATTGATGATGAATCCGATCTGAGAATGGCTATTGAACAGAGCTTTGAGCTCGCCGATATTGATGCCGAATTCTTTCCCGATGCGGAGTCTGCTCTGCTCGCGATTCAAGAAAACGGCTTACCTCACGTGATCATCACTGATATCTGTCTACCAGGTCTATCCGGGCATGATCTGCTCAACACCGTGATGCACAAAGACAAAGAGATCCCCGTGATTATGATTACTGGTCACGGCGATATTTCGATGGCTGTACAAGCGATCCAAGATGGCGCCTATGACTTCATCGAAAAGCCGTTCGCCAATGAACGTCTAATCGAAACCACCAAACGAGCAATAGAAAAACGTCAACTCACACTCGAGAATCTTGAATTGAAGCGCTCTTTAAAGGCCAGTAAAGCGCTTGGGCCGAGAATCATTGGTGACACGCAATCAATGACCGACCTGCGTTCTATCATCACTCATGTGGCAGATACTAACGCTGACATTTTACTCTTTGGTGAAACTGGCACAGGCAAAGAGTTGGTCGCACGCTCTCTACATGAACAAAGCAGCCGGCGAGAACAAAACTTCGTCGCCGTCAATTGCGGTGCGGTACCTGAAAACCTGATAGAGAGTGAACTGTATGGTCATGAGAAAGGTGCGTTCACTGGCGCAGAAAGCAAGCGAGTGGGTAAATTTGAATTTGCTCAAGGCGGAACTCTATTCTTAGATGAAATTGAGTCCATGCCGATGCAGGCACAAATTCGCCTGTTGCGCGTCTTACAAGAGCGCGTTATTGAAAGGGTTGGCTCAAACGGTTTAGTGCCTCTCGATATTCGAGTAATCGCCGCAACCAAAGTCGACCTAAAGAAGGCGGCTGAAGAAGGCGTTTTCCGCCAAGACCTCTATTATCGACTCAACGTTGTCACCTTGGATTTACCGCCGTTAAGAAGCCGTCAAGAAGATATCCCAGCACTCTTCCACCACTTCTTACTGGTCGCTGCTGCACGTTATGGCAAGACAGCACCAGCACTTCCACAAAAGGAGCTGCACGCGCTTTTAGCCCATGATTGGCCGGGAAATGTACGAGAATTGCGTAATACAGCTGAGCGGTTTGTACTTTTAGGTAAGCTTTCTCACTTATCAGACAACACCAATCAAGTCACTCAAGAACTGTCTTTGGCAGAACTGGTGTCTGACTTTGAGAAAAACACGTTAAAACAAGCACTTATTGAATGTAATGGCAGTATTAAACAGACTATGGATAGACTGCAACTTCCACGTAAAACCCTCTACGATAAAATGCAAAAACACCAACTAGTTAAAGAGTCATACCGACAGAGCGAAAACTAAATTAAATTTGGGAGCAAGATCACCTATACTTATTTCACAACAGGATGTTATGCAACCAAGGTGGTAAGGAGGTCATTATGGGTGAGAAAACAAAAGTTCCCTCGATCACCGATACGTTTGAAATTGACGGTATTTTTTACACTGACAATCATGTCAACTTAGACACGCCAGAATTAGAGGCAAAAAGAGCGCTGTATGAGCAGATTGATTCAGGTTCTAGATATGGCAAGATTATCGATGAGGAGGTTTAACCCTCCTCATCACTTCGTTGTTACTTCACTATCTACTTAGTGATGATCTCAGGCCCCATCAAGGTAGTCGGTAACCATGTTGATACCCAAGGTACGTAAGTTACGATAATCAAGAACAAGAACATCACGCCAACCCACGGCAACGCTGCTTTTACCACGTTCATCATCGACATCTTGGCAACCCCGGCAGTCACAAACAAATTAAGCCCAACAGGCGGCGTTATCATCCCTATCTCCATGTTCACCACCATCATGATACCTAGGTGAATTGGGTCGATGCCCAGTGCAATTGCAATAGGGAATACCAACGGCGCAACGATGATCAGCAAGCCTGATGGCTCCATGAACTGCCCACCAATCAAGAGTAGAACGTTCACCACAATCAAGAAGGTGATCGGCCCTAAACCTGCAGACAACATGGATTCCGTGATCATCTGAGGAATGCGCTCCTCTGTCAGTACATGCTTAAGAATCAGAGCATTGGCAATGATAAACAACAACATGATGGTCAGCTTACCCGCATCATAGAGCGTGTCTTTGGTGTCTTTATGGAAAAACGTTTGGAACACTTTCACCAAAGCAGGCTTCGTATTTTTCTTGTCCGCAAACGGCCCCATATCTTTGTAGATAAAGTTGGCAATGAAGAACGCGTAAACCGCTGCAACAGCCGCCGCTTCTGTCGGAGTAAAGATACCTCCGTAGATACCACCTAAAATGATAACAATCAGCAACAAGCCCCAGCTCGCATCCTTCGCGGCCGCGAACATCTCACCCCAGCCCACAAATGGCTGTGCAGGAATTTTCTTAATACGTGCTGCAATGTAGATAGCTATCATCAACATCACACCCGCCAACAGACCAGGAATCACGCCGCCTAAGAACATACGACCGACAGATACATCCGTCGCCGCAGCGTAAACCACCATAACGATGGATGGTGGAATCAAGATACCCAAAGTACCCGCGTTACAGATAACCCCTGCCGCGAACTCTTTTGTGTAGCCGTTTTTGATCATACCCGCGATAACAATACTACCGATTGCCACTACCGTTGCTGGAGACGATCCAGATAACGCTGCGAACATCATACATGCCACAACCGACGCCATCGCTAAACCGCCGCGGAACCAGCCGACCATTGCGATAGCAAAACGGATAATACGTTTCGCCACACCCCCAGTGGACATGAAGCTAGAGGCCAAGATAAAGAAAGGGATCGCTAAGAGTGTGTAGTGGCCTGCAAATGCGTTGAACAACGTTTGTGCAACCGAAGCTAGTGACGCATCAGAGTGCATCAACAAGAATATAACGCTCGATAAACCAAGGGAAATCGCAATTGGTACACCGACCAACATGAAAGCAATTACCATTAAAAATAGAAATAACATTGCCATGATTAGTCTTCCTTACCGTTAGATTTTGTACCCGACTCGTTCGCCTTGTTTTGCTTAGTCGAATCCAATACCGCTGTCGCGTCTTCATCAGAACCCGCTAACACATCAGCTTTCAATGCATCCAGCTCTTCTTCGGCTTCATGCCCCGCTATCATGCGATCAAGCTTGCCTGTGACTACTTGGTAAGCAACTTGGGCAAAACGGAACGTCAGCATTGCCATACCAATAGGCAGTGCCATGTAAGGAATAAAACGTGGCAGTTTCTCGTATCGCTCGCCTTCATTCATCCAGTCGGCAAGGAACTGAAGCATCTCTGGCATTGGAATATCATCGGTCTCGTACCAAGCGCGCTCAGTCGCGAACGGGTACCAGTAATTCCAAGAACCTATAAGAAGTAAGATTGAGAATGCTAGGCAGCTTGTGACGGCGATTAACGCATACACTTTGCGTAGCTTTTCTGGGGCAAGGTTGATGATCACATCAACACCAATGTGGAAGTGTTTTTTAACGCCATAAGATGCGCCCACTAACACCATCCAAGCGAACATGAACACCGTCAGTTCTAGTGCCCATAAGATATTGCCATTGAATGCGTATCGAAATACCACATTGGCAAAAGTAAGTAGCGTCATTGCGCCAAGGAAAAATGCGATTAATGACTCTTCAATCACATCGGTAACTCTTCCGACTTTGGAAAAAAAAGAGGTTTCCAGTGCTGATTCGCTAGAATTTGGCTGTTCCATTTGAGGATTATCCATAATTGACTCCGCTTATAGTTATTTTAATAAGGAGTGGCGAAATGCACGCCACTCCCTTAGCGGTGTTATTGGTTTGAAGCTAACGCTGCATCGATAAGATCTGAACCGATGTCTTTTTCAAACTTCTTCCATACTGGTTGAAGCGCAGTTACCCATGCTTCACGCTGTTCAGGCGTAAGCGTACGAACCTCACCACCAGCTTCGATGATGTTGTTTTTGTTCGCTAGGTTAACTTTTGAAGATTCTGCGTTACGAGTCTCAGACACTTCTTGAACGATTGTGCCAAGTTGCGTACGTACATCTTCAGGTAGGTCTTTCCAGAAGTCGTTCGACGTTACTACCAGGTAATCAAGAATACCGTGGTTAGTTTCTGTCACGCCGTCTTGTACTTCAAAGAACTTCTTACCGTAGATGTTTGACCATGTGTTCTCTTGGCCATCGATAACCTTAGTTTGTAGGCCACCGTATACTTCTTTGAAAGACATCTTCTGTGGGTTAGCACCTAGCTGTTCAAACTGAGCAACCAATACGTCTGATGCTTGAACACGGAATTTCAAACCTTCCGCGTCTTCAGGATTGATAAGAGGTTTGTTTGCTGACATCTGTTTCATGCCATTGTGCCAAAACGCTAGGCCTTGAAGGCCACGACGCTTCATCGCGTTCTTCAGCTTTTCGCCAGACTCTGAGTTTTGGAAACGGTCAACAGCTTCTACGTCTTCAAATAGGAAAGGAAGGTCAAAAATGCGGTATTTCTTAGTGAACTTCTCAAATTTAGACAGCGAAGGAGCCGCCATTTGAACATCACCATTTAACAGGGCTTCCAGTACTTTATTATCATCGTAGAGTGTTGAATTAGGGAAAACTTGCATACAAGCTTTGCCATTCATTTCCGTGTTTACTCGCTCTTCCAGTAAAGAAGCGGCAATGCCTTTCGGGTGCTTATCGGTATTGGTTACATGACTGAATTTAATCACGATTTCACCTGGGTCACAGTTTGCAGCAGCATTAAAACTTGTGAGCGCCAGAGCAGAGACAGACAGCAGGGTAAGAGGCTTAAACATTATTATTCTCCTTAGTAAACAAAGCAGCCCTTCAATGGGAACTGCGTGCTTTCACTAAGGCAATTAGCGCGCCACATTGACACAAATCATTAACAACCCTTTAACCATAAGGCTTCATGATATCTGCCTGCTGCAATCACCAACTCGCTGCAAAAATCAATGGGTGGAAAGTGACACATAGAATATTTGTAAATGGGTGGAAGCTGACCAACGTATTAGTAATGAATAAGGCCGAATGAGGTCTGACCAAAAGCTCGATAGTCGATGATGCCTTGAAGTAATTTCTACCTATCCTGTAGAGTGCTGCACAACTTAGTCAGATTTACTACAACGCTACTTAATAAGAGTTGATATCAATGAGCCAGATCTACCATCACCCAGTACAAATTTACTATGAAGATACCGATCACTCAGGTGTGGTTTATCACCCTAACTTTCTAAAGTACTTTGAGCGTGCGCGCGAACATGTATTGGGTAGCGATAAACTGGCAACATTGTGGAATGAACATGGATTAGGTTTTGCGGTCTATAAAGCCAACATGACTTTTCAAGATGGGGTTGAGTTCGCTGAGATCTGCGACATCCGAACCTCTTTTGAACTCGATGGAAAATACAAAACCTTATGGCGACAAGAGGTATGGCGTAAAGATGCGACTAAGCCTGCCGTGATTGGTGATATTGAAATGGTCTGCCTTGATAAAGACAAGCAACTGCAGCCAGTGCCTGCTGAAGTATTAAAAGCGATGCTTGGCGAAACGAGCTAACTTTATTTTATCTACATAGACGTAAAGAGATGAGACGGCGAAAAGCTTCTCATCTCTATCTGCATGGGTAACAAATGACCACCAAGAGTCACGGCGAAACGATACTGTTCATCCAACCGCCCCAAGCAACATTGCCAACCTGTAGAACTCTCGGTTTTCTCAGTAACATCCAACCCAACTCCACTGTATATGCTGATTTCACCATGCAATCTAATTTCATCCTGCAAGTTTGGTTGAAAATCCGAAGCGTGAAGTGACAGTGTTTGCTCCGTCAGATTGGAGAAATCGAACGAAAAGCTTCGCAACGATGTGGCTAGCCCTTTACCTGTCGCTTTGATATACGACTCCTTCAGCGCCCAAAGATCGAAAAAGCGCTCTCTCTGTTCTTCTTTGCTGAGCTCAAGTAAATCCGTCAATTCCGTATCTGAAAAATAGTGCTTCATGATCGAGTCGATATTGGTCGAGCTTCTGGCATGTTCAATATCAACACCTAGCTGAACTTGCTTACCTTCTATCTGGCAAACTGCGATTAACAAATGTTCTTTGCTATGACTGATATTGAAATTCAGGCCGGTTTCTATTTGTTGTTTCTCAATTAATCTTGGCTTCCCTTTCTCACCATATTCAAAGCGCCACGCTTCAGGCATCAAATCAGAATAGCTAGACAATACCTTTCTTAGGTAGTTTCGAACATACAGGGCCTGAATTTGAGATGAAGGCATTCGATAGCGCTCAACTTTGACTATCTCGTCGGCCGTCAGTCTCTTTTTGAGCTGAGATACAATGTCTGGCTGGTCATTTAAGTTACTCAGAGAACATAGCCACAAATCAACAACGGGAGTTTTCATTTAACTCGAACTCACTTCTATAAATCACTCTTCAAAACACGATTGGAACAATCCAATCGAACAAATTTAACTCAGCTATGAATTAAGTGGAACCTAGAGAATACGGGAGGGAAACCCCCTTCATATGAGGACTTAAAACTAATTTTTCAAATAATAACAAATTAAAACACAGATCACACTTAGCCTTACACAAGAGGCATCCATTAAATGTTACTTACAAAAATATGACATAGATCTCACCAAGTCTAAATATAGAGTAAAAACACTAAAAAACAACCTATACCCATTAATTATCAATAAGTTAATTAAATTAAAAATACAAAAACCAAAACCATGCCAAATTCATCTGGTCTGAACAGATCATAGTGGCCTCTGGGAGCATTGTATCGACCACTCACCTCGGGTAGCCTGCTCAACCATTAAACAAATTCACACGTTTTCTTTGCGGATACCGACTTGTCGTTTAGTCAGACTTTGAACAGGATTTTAATGGACATCGCCTCAACATTTGAATGCCACCGTCGCGCATGAAACACCTCCCCTACTCTCGTAAGTCAACGCACTTCGAAAAACTAATTTCTATCTGGTTGCCGCCACTCAGCAACCTGAATTTTCAGCTGCGCTTCCCTAAGTCTGTTTCAGATTTTCTTTCTATAGCTTTAAAAGCGCAGCCTCAAAACACGACATCACTTTCTGTGATTTCTAGTGGAGACTCATAATGAGCCAACCCGAGACAAATACACCGGAATCAGTCGACGATTCTCGACTGAATAAACGCCTTAAAGATATGCCTGTCGCTATCGTTGGTATGGCGAGCATGTTTGCAAACTCTCGCTACCTGAATAAATTTTGGGATCTTATCAGCGAAAAGATCGATGCGATTACTGAAGTACCAGATACGCACTGGCGTCCAGAAGATTATTACGATTCAGATCGTACTACGCCAGACAAGTCTTACTGTAAGCGCGGTGGTTTCATCCCAGAAGTAGACTTCAACCCTATGGAGTTCGGTCTTCCGCCAAATATCCTAGAACTGACTGATACTTCACAGCTGCTTTCTTTGATCGTTGCAAAAGAAGTACTTGAAGATGCCAAGCTGCCTGAAGGCTACGATCGCGATAAGATCGGTATCACGCTGGGTGTTGGTGGTGGTCAAAAGATCGCTCAAAGCCTAAATGCACGTCTTCAATACCCTGTTTTGAAAAAAGTCTTCAAGAGCAGTGGCATCAACGACGAAGACAGCGAAATGCTGATCAAAAAATTCCAAGACCAATATATCCACTGGGAAGAGAACTCATTCCCTGGTTCATTGGGTAACGTAATTTCAGGTCGTATCGCTAACCGCTTTGACCTTGGTGGCATCAACTGTGTAGTAGATGCTGCGTGTGCAGGTTCTCTAGCCGCTATGCGTATGGCTCTAAGTGAGCTGGTTGAAGGCCGCAGTGAAATGATGATCACAGGTGGTGTGTGTACTGATAACTCGCCAACCATGTACATGAGCTTCTCTAAAACACCCGCATTTACCACCAATGAAACCATTCAACCTTTCGACATCGACTCAAAAGGGATGATGATTGGTGAAGGCATCGGTATGGTTGCTCTGAAGCGTCTTGAAGATGCAGAGCGCGACGGCGACAGAATCTACTCAGTGATTAAAGGTGTGGGTTCTTCTTCGGATGGTAAGTTCAAGAGTATTTACGCACCTCGCCCTGAAGGACAAGCAAAAGCACTAAAACGTGCTTACGATGATGCTGGTTTCGCACCGCACACGCTTGGCCTATTAGAAGCGCACGGTACAGGTACAGCAGCAGGCGATGTGGCTGAATTTGGTGGCTTAAACTCGGTATTCAGTGAGAACAATGAAGAGAAGCAACACATTGCATTAGGCTCTGTGAAATCTCAAATTGGTCACACTAAATCAACCGCGGGTACTGCAGGTTTAATCAAAGCTGCATTAGCACTGCACCACAAAGTACTGCCGCCAACGATTAACGTATCGGCTCCGAATCCTAAGTTGGATATCGAGAACTCGCCGTTCTACCTAAACACACAAACTCGTCCTTGGATGAAACGTGTCGACGGCACACCGCGCCGTGCAGGTATCAGCTCATTTGGTTTTGGTGGCACTAACTTCCACGTGGTATTGGAAGAGTACACACCTGAGCACGCTCGCGGTGACAAATACCGTCAACGCCAAGTACCGCAAACTCTGTTATTCAGTGCGGAATCTCGTCAAGCATTGATCAATGAGCTCAAGCAGGTTTCAACTCAAGCTGCAGACGCTGCGTTCAAACTGGAAGCGCTTGCTGAGCAACACGCTCTACGCGAAGTTGACGCTAAGCATGCTCGTCTTGGTTTAGTCGTGACTGACCAAGCAGATCTTTTAGCGCAACTGACTCAAGCGCTTTCTATGCTTGAGAGCCAAACAAAAACACATTGGCAGATGCCAAACGGTACTAGCTACCGTGAGTCGGCACTGATTGCAGAAAACGGCGCAGGTAAAGTGGCAGCGCTATTTGCAGGTCAAGGTTCGCAATACCTCAACATGGGTCGCGAGCTTGCTTGTCATTACCCTGAGATGCGCCAACAGCTTTCTCAAGCGGATCAAGTATTTGGTCAACACAAGAAAACGGCTCTGTCGCAAATTCTGTTCCCAATTCCAACCTTCACACCAGAAGCAACCAAAGCTCAAGAAGCGGTGCTAACCAACACGGCCAATGCGCAAAGTGCGATTGGTACTGTGTCTATGGGTCAGTTCGACATCATGACTCAAGCTGGCTTCAAAGCAGACATGGTCGCAGGCCACAGCTTTGGTGAGCTAAGCGCACTATGTGCATCGGGTGTTATCTCGCAAGACGATTACTACCAGCTAGCTTTCGCTCGTGGCGACGCGATGGCGGCGACACCAGAACAAGGAGACAGCGGTACTATGTTTGCGGTCATCCTAGACGCAGACAAGCTTCCAGCCGTTGAAAGCTGCATCAGCCAATTCGAAGGCGTAAGCATTGCCAACTACAACGCTCCGACTCAACTGGTTATCGCAGGTCCAACAGCAACCGTTCAACAAGCAGCACAAGCGCTAACAGAACAAGGCTTCAAAGCGATTGCTCTGCCAGTGTCTGGTGCTTTCCACACACCGCTTGTTGCTCACGCTCAAAAACCATTTGCTTCTGCAATTGACAAAGCTTCATTCAGCGCTCCAACGCTGCCGCTTTACTCGAACGCAACGGGCAAACTGCACAGCAAAGACGCGAAAGCGATTAAGAAAGCGTTCAAGCAACACATGCTGCAATCGGTTCGTTTCAGCGAGCAAATTGAAGCGATGTATGAAGCCGGTGCGCGTGTATTCGTTGAGTTCGGTCCGAAGAACATTCTTCAAAAGCTGGTTGAGAAAACATTGGCTGATAAGAACGAAGAGCTTTACGCAATCAGCATCAACCCAAGCCCTAAAGGCGACAGTGACCAACAGCTTCGCTTAGCTGCGGTTCAACTGTGCGTGGCAGGTATTTCATTAGACAACATTGACCCTTACCAAGCTGACATTGCTGAACCTGCAAAGGCATCACCAATGAACATCAAGCTGAATGCAACCAACTACATCAGCCCTGCTACTCGTAAGAAAATGGATCAATCATTGGCTTCGGGCAACGTCACCGAAAAGACTGAGATTGTTGAAGTGAAAGTTGAAGTCGAGAAAATCGTGGAAAAAGAAGTGATTAAAACAGAAATCGTTGAAGTACCTGTGGCTGCTCCTCAAGCTTCAAATGTACAACAGTCAGCTGCTCCAGCACCAAGCGCACAAGTAGCAACAACAGCTCAGCAGCCTCAAGTGGTTCAAACAGCCCCGTCTAACGTAACGGTTGATGAATCTTCACTGCAGTCGTTCTTCAATGCTCAACAACAAGCAGCAGAAGTACATCAGCAATTCTTGGCGATTCCTCAGCAATACGGTGACACATTCAACACCTTAATGTCTGAGCAAGCGAAAATGGCAACGGCAGGCGTAGCAATTCCTGAGAACCTACAGCGTTCTATGGAAATGTTCCACCAGCACCAAGCTGAAACGCTAAAAGCTCACGCTCATTACCTAGAAATGCAAGCGCACAGCAACAGCTCTGCACTTAATATGCTGACGCAAGGTTCAGTACAAACGGCACAACCAACCTTCGTTGCGTCTGTAAATGCTCAGCCAGTAATTCAAGCTACTCCAACAGCTATCGTTCAAGAGCCTGTAGCTCAAGTACAAGCTGCTCCTGTACAAGCTGCGCCAGTTCAAAATACAACAGTTCAGCAAGCTCCAGTCCAGAAAGCCGTTCCTGCACCACAAGTAGCGGCTCAAGCGGCAGCGCCTGTTGCAGCTCAACCTGTTCCAGTTAAAGCGCAACCGGCTCCCGTGGCTACACCAGTAGCAGTACAATCAGCCGATGCTGAAAAAGTGATGCTAGAAGTGGTCGCTGAGAAAACGGGTTACCCAACGGAAATGCTTGATCTAGAAATGGACATGGAAGCAGACCTTGGTATCGACTCAATCAAGCGCGTAGAGATCCTTGGTACCGTTCAAGACGAAATGCCGAACCTACCAGAGCTGAACCCTGAAGATTTAGCTGAGTGTCGTACTCTTGGTGAAATCGTTACTTACATGAACAGCAAGATGCCAGCATCAGCGCCTGTTGCCGCACAGCCAAGCGCAACTGCTCCTGTTCAAGCCGCTAACGGTCTTGATGCGAAAGTCGTTCAACAAACCATGCTAGAAGTGGTTGCTGAAAAGACAGGTTACCCAACGGAAATGCTTGATCTAGAAATGGATATGGAAGCAGACCTTGGCATCGACTCAATCAAACGTGTTGAGATTCTTGGTACGGTTCAAGATGAACTGCCTACTCTTCCAGAGCTAAACCCTGAAGACTTAGCTGAGTGTCGTACTCTTGGCGAAATTGTTGACTACATGAACAGTAAACTTCCAGCTTCTGCTCCTGTGTCTTCACAAGCACCAGTAGTTACTCCGGCAACAGCTAGCAATGGACTAGATGCGGCTGTCGTTCAGAAAACCATGTTAGAAGTAGTCGCAGAGAAAACGGGCTACCCGACTGAAATGCTAGACCTAGCAATGGATATGGAAGCTGACCTTGGTATCGACTCAATCAAGCGAGTTGAAATCCTAGGTACGGTACAAGACGAACTACCGACTCTTCCAGAGCTAAACCCTGAAGACCTCGCAGAGTGTCGCACTCTAGGCGAGATAGTTGCTTACATGAATACTAAAAGCATGAACAGTAAGCTTCCGGTGTCTGCTCCAGTAGCAACTCAAGCATCTGCACCAGTACAAGCAGTATCAAACGGTTTAAACGCAGAACAAGTTCAAAGCACAATGTTGAGCGTAGTCGCGGATAAAACGGGCTACCCAACAGAGATGCTAGACCTAGCAATGGACATGGAAGCAGACCTTGGCATCGACTCAATCAAACGTGTTGAGATCCTTGGAACGGTTCAAGACCAGCTGCCAACATTGCCAGAGCTGAACCCTGAAGATCTAGCTGAGTGTCGTACTCTTGGCGAAATCGTTGACTACATGAACAGCAAACTAGGCGCTAATGAAGCTCCTAACGCAGCAACTGCGACAGTAGCAGCTACAGCCGCTGTAGAAAGCGCAAGCAACGACCTAAACCCTGCTCATGTTCAATCAACCATGATGGAAGTGGTTGCCGATAAAACTGGCTACCCAGCAGAAATGCTCGACCTAGCGATGGACATGGAAGCAGACCTTGGTATCGACTCAATCAAACGTGTTGAGATTCTAGGTACGGTTCAAGACCAGCTTCCAACGCTGCCAGAGCTAAACCCTGAAGACTTAGCTGAGTGTCGTACGCTTGGTGAAATCGTTACCTACATGCAAAGCAAGCTATCCGCAGCTGCACCTGTAGCGACTGCTAAAGCAGAAACAGCGACAGCGGAACTTCCTCCACACAATGAGGTAGCGCTAAAAAAGCTACCAGCGGCAGATAAACTCGTCGATTGTTTCTCAAAAGACGCTTGTGTCGTGATCACAGATGATGGTCACAACGCTGGTGTTCTAGCAGAAAAGTTGACCGCTAACGGCATTCAAGTTGCTGTAGTGCGTAGTGCTCTTTCTGCCGCGTCACCTTTAAACAGTGAAATTGCAAGCTACACGCTCAACAGCGTCGATGATGCTGGTGTGACTGCAGTTATTAACGACATCGAAGCAGACCTTAAAACGTCGAACAAAGTGATTGCTGGCTTCATTCATTTACAAGCTATCGTTGATGCCAAGCAAAGCAACGAGCAAGCGGTTAACTTGAATGCAGACTCAAGAGCTTCACTGACGACAGCGTTCTTATTCGCCAAGCACCTAAATGGTCAGCTGAATGCCGTTTCTGGTCGTAGCGTGTTCTTCACACTGAGCCGTATCGATGGTGGCTTTGGTTACCTAGATACTAAGCAATTAGCGAACGCAGAACTTAACCAAGCGGCTCTATCTGGTCTAACTAAGACACTGAGCCATGAATGGTCAAACGTGTTCTGCCGCGCATTGGATGCTGACGCTTCGATTGATGCTCGTCATCTTGCTGAAGCAATCACAGGCGAACTGTTCGATATCGATACCAACACGGTTGAAATCGGCCTTAGCCATGCGGAAAACGGTGAATCTGGTCGTGCAACACTGATTGCAGCAACACCAGGTGCTGCACAAACCAAAAACACAGGCGCTCAACTCACCAAGAGCGACAAAGTTCTCGTGACGGGTGGCGCTAAAGGCGTAACGTTTGAATGTGCACTAACGCTTGCTAAGCAATGTAAGTCTCACTTCATTCTTGCAGGTCGTAGCAAACACATTACATCACAAGAGCTACCTCAATGGGCACAAGGCAAGCAAGAGAAAGAGCTAAAACCAGCGGCTATTGCTCACCTACAAGCAACAGGTGACAAACCAACGCCAAAGAAAGTTGATGCCTTGCTAAAACCGGTATTGAGCAGCCTTGAAATCAACGCAGCACTTGCCGCTTTCAACGAGATTGGTGCGAGCGCTGAATACCTAAGCCTAGATGTGTCGAACCATGAGTCAGTAGCGAAAACGCTGGCGAATTTCGAAGGCATCACAGGTCTTATCCACGGTGCAGGCGTACTTGCTGACAAGCACATTCAAGATAAAACGCTTGATGAACTGAACATGGTTTACGGCACGAAAGTGGGCGGACTAGAAGCAGTTCTTGGCGGTCTTGATAGCAGCAAGCTAAAACTGATTGCGATGTTCTCTTCAGCGGCAGGTTTCTACGGAAACACAGGCCAAAGCGATTACTCGATGTCTAACGAAATCCTAAACAAAGCGGCTCTGCAATTGTCTGCTCGTAACCCTCAAGCGAAAGTGATGAGCTTCAACTGGGGACCGTGGGACGGTGGCATGGTAAACGCTGCACTAAAACGTATGTTTACAGAGCGCGGTGTGTACGTAATTCCTCTTCAAGCAGGTGCAGAGCTGTTTAGTTCTCAGCTACTGAACGAAACTGGAATTCAATTGCTGGTTGGCACGAGCATGCAAGGTTCTGACAACAAGGAAGCTGCTGTAAAAAAGCTTAATGCGGAGTCTGTGCATCTTGCAAAGAGTCCGCTGAATACAAGCATCACTGTGACACGTCATCTTGATCCGAAGGCATTACCTTTCATTCAAGATCACTGCATTGCCGGTAACCCAGTGTTACCGACAGTGTGTGCTATCCAATGGATGCGTGAGATAGCAGAGCAACTGTTAGGGGTGAACGTTAGCGTTCACAACTATAAACTGCTTAAGGGTGTGATTTTTGATACTGATGAAGTGCAAGAGCTAACGCTTGTCTTGTCTTCAGACGCTAAATCAAAAGATCAGCTAAAAGCAGTAATCAGCTGCCAAGGGCGACCACAGTATCAAGCTCAGTTGCTAGTTGCCTCTGTGCAAGTGTCTGAAGATGTTCAACAAGCGTCGACAAAACGCTTTGAAGCTAACTCTTCAACACCAGTAACAACGGCACAAGCTCTATACAGTGACGGCACTCTGTTTCATGGACCAAGATTGCAAGGTATTACCTCAGTTGAACGCTTTGACGACTTAGGCTTATTGGCTCAATGCCAGTTGCCTCAGATTGAAAACAGCGACTGCGGATCATTTATTCCTAAGCAAGGCTTTGGCGATAGCCAACCATTTGCCGAAGATTATCTGTTGCAAGCCATGCTGGTATGGGCTCGATTGAAGTACGGCGCGGCAAGCCTACCGTCTGCAATCGGTGAGTTTGTTTGTTACGCACCGATGCACAACGGTGACCAAGGTTGGCTAGAGCTGAGCGTGATAAAAAGCACGGCTCGTTCTCTGCAAGCTGATATCTCGCTTTACCACCAAGATGGTCGTTTAAGTGCGGTAATGAAAGGTGCAAAAGTCACCATCAGCAAGAGCTTAAACGACGCATTTTTGCCGAAGTCTAGCTCAACAGGTTCGAAGAAAGAGTCTAATAAGAACGCAGAAAAGGAGCAATTGTCATAGTGACTGTTCCTACTAATAAAGCGATGCCATTGCGCATCGCTCTTTTAGCTCAGCCAGCAAACGCGGCTGAGCTTTCTGCCGACTTATCATCTTCGCTTCCTGAGATGATGACAGTTGTGGTTGGTGGCAATTTTAATCAAGCACTTACTCAAGCGATTGAAGCTGTCAGTCAAGATAGTGCTGTTAAGCTTTGTTTGGATTCTCACTCTCCATCATTGGTGATGTTGAGCGCGCTGACCGCGGCTCAAAGCAAGATTCATCCACACGCTTATCTAGCGAGTTTTGCAGATGCAGCTACCGAAGATAGCGTTCAGCTTGCTCTGGAAATTGCACGCCGCCCAGCTTCAGACTTAAGCCATCAACAACAATATTCTGCACTTTCTGCTTCGCAGCAGTTTGATGAATTGTTGAATATGGTTAATGCGATATCGAGCCGTTCATTACCTAACCATTACTGGTTCACTGAGCCGAACAAAGCTCGTGTTACTGCGTTAACTTTCAGTGACGATAGCCAAAAATCCACCAGCCTGATCTTGACTCAAGCGACCGGTTTGCAAGAACCAAAACCCTTGCTATCGAGCGAGCGTTTGATGTTTGTGGTTTCTGGCAATGACCAAGCTGAATTGGTTTCTCAGTTGACCTCACTAAGAGCTGAGCTTAAATGCGTTAACGAAGCGGCAGACAGCAAACTTGCTATCGCTACCTTGATGCATTCAAACCTAAGTCACTTGCAAAGCATTCAGCACAATGCTGGCCGTAGTGCGAACATCGTGATTCAAGCGGCTTCAATTGATGCTGCAATACAAGAGATCACAGCGCTAGAAAATGCGTTGCCAAAAGTAATGGCTGAAAATAGCCAATACAAAACGCCAGCGGGCAGTTGTTTCTCACCGATGCCTCAAAGCAAAGGTGGAGTTGCATTTGTTTACCCAGGTGTTGGCACAGTTTATCCCGGCATGTTGCGCGAGTTTCACCAGCATTTCCCACAGTTATTTGCTCGTTTAGAGCGCGAAGGTAACTTGAAAGAAATGTTGCAGGCTGACAAAACCTACGCTGAAGACTCGCAAGAAATGTCTCTTAGTGAGTTGGCAATTGCAGGTGTAGGCAGCAGCTATCTGTTAACACAACTGCTATGTGATGAATTCAAAGTGCAACCAGATTTCGCCTTGGGTTACTCCAAGGGTGAAGCCTCCATGTGGGCCAGCTTAAATGTTTGGAAAAATCCACATGCGCTGATTGAGATGACTCAAACCAGTCCTATCTTCACGACGGCTATTTCTGGCGAACTCACCGCAGTGCGTCAAGATTGGCAGCTGAACGGCGACGAAAGCATCCAATGGAATAGCTTTGTGGTTCGCAGTGATGCACAAGCGATTGAGGCTCTGTTACCAGAATTCCCACGCGCTTACCTCGCTATCATCCAAGGTGACACTTGCGTACTGGCAGGTTGTGAAAGCACATGTCGTGCATTGCTCAAGAAACTGGGTAAACGTGGCATTGCCGCTAACCGTGTTACTGCAATGCACACCACACCAGCACTAAGCCAGCATAGCCAAGTACGCGATTTTTACACACAACCACTGTTCGACGAGTTGCCAAAGCATATCCGCTTTATCAGCGCAGCAGGTCTACCGACTGGCGCACCAATCAATATCGACAGTGACAGCATCGCCCTTTCGATTGCCGACACTTTCTGTTCAACGCTGGATTTCACCGCGTTGATCCAGAGTGCGCGTCAACAAGGTGCTCGTCTGTTTGTCGAAGTAGGTGCCGATCGTCAAACCAGCACATTGATCGACAAGATCAATCGTAGCGACAACGTAGCAGACCAGTACTGCACAATCGCTTCCAATGCCAAAGGCGGTGACGATGTTGTCACGCTCATCAAATGCATTGGTCAGCTCATTACTCATCAAATTCCACTGTCTGTCGAGCCACTTATTCAAGGGCTAAAACAACAGATCACCACCGCTAAGCAATTAAGTGGTGTGTCTCAAGGCAGCGCAGTGAATCATCAAGGAGAGCTAGTATGAGTTCTCAATCGAACCAGTATCAGGCTCAGAACAAACAACAAGTAAAGTGCAATAAGATCGCGATTGTTGGTATTGCAAACCAATACCCAGAAGCTGATACGCCAAAAGACTTTTGGCAAAACTTGCTGGATAAAAAAGATTCTCGAACCACATTAAGCGCTGAAAAGTTAGGAGCTAAACCTGAAAACTATCAGGGCGTGCAAGGTGAGTCAGACCGCTTTTACTGTGACAAAGGCGGTTACATCGAAAACTTCAATTTCGATAGCAATGGCTACCGCTTAACAGCAGAATCGTTCAACGGTGTTGACCAAAGTTTCCTATGGGCTTTGGATACCAGTCGTAAGGCGTTAGTCGACGCTGGCATTGATCTGAATGCCGATGTTTTAGAGCGCACAGGCGTGATCATGGGTGCCCTTTCGTTCCCAACCACACGTTCAAACGACCTGTTTCTACCGATTTATCACTCGGTGGTCGAGAAAGCATTTAAAGATAAATTAGCTAATGACCAATTTTCATTGCTACCAACCAATGAAACCGCGCAAGACCTCAACCCTATCAATGGTGCAGCGGCACACAACGCCTCTAAGTTAGTGGCTGATGCATTGGGTTTAGGTAACGTACAACTGAGTCTAGATGCCGCATGTGCAAGCTCTGTGTATTCATTGAAGTTAGCGTGTGATTACTTGAATACAGGCAAAGCCGACATGATGTTGGCAGGCGCGGTATCCGGTGCTGACCCATTCTTTATCAATATGGGTTTTTCGATCTTCCACGCTTACCCTGATCACGGTGTGTCGGTTCCGTTTGATAGCAACAGTAAAGGTCTGTTTGCTGGCGAAGGTGCGGGGGTTTTAGTCCTAAAACGCTTAGCTGATGCAGAGCGTGATGGCGACAATATTTACGCAGTCGTCAGCGGTATTGGCTTGTCGAACGATGGCCGAGGCCAGTTCGTATTAAGCCCAAACAGCAAAGGACAAGTCCAAGCCTTTGAACGCGCTTACGAGGCTTCGAACTTATCACCAGACAGCATTGAAGTGATTGAGTGTCACGCAACCGGTACACCATTAGGTGACAAGGTTGAGTTAACCTCAATGGAGCGTTTCTTTGCTGACAAATTGAATGGTTCGAACCCGCCATTGATTGGCTCTGCTAAGTCCAACCTCGGTCACTTGCTGACTGCGGCGGGTATGCCAGGGATCATGAAAATGATCTTTGCGATGAAAGAAGGTGTGCTTCCGCCAAGTATTAACTTGGATAAGCCACTATCGTCGCCAGAAGGTTTATTTGGCTCACAGACTCTGCCAACGCAGGTTCAATCTTGGCCAAGTAAAGCGGGCAACTCAGAGCGCTGTGCGGGTGTTTCTGTCTTTGGTTTCGGTGGCTGTAACGCTCACTTACTGCTTGAAGCGTATTCAGACACCAGTCATGTAAACCCGACTCAAGAGTCAGCGTCTCCAAGCCTACAACCATCTAATTTAAGCATTACTGGTCTAGCGTCTCACTTTGGTTCTCTGCAGAGCATCAACGCGCTAAGCACTGCGATTGAGACCAACAACGATGCTTTCATTGCCTTGCCTAAGAAGCGCTGGAAAGGCTTAGACCAACATCCAGAACTACTGAATCAGTTTGGTTTACACGGTATTCCAAATGGCGCGTACATCGATCAATTCGATCTCGATTTCCTACGCTTCAAAGTGCCGCCTAATGAAGATGACCGTTTGATCTCTCAGCAGTTGCTACTGATGAAAGTTGCAGACGAAGCGATCAAAGACGCCAAGCTTGTAGCAGGCCAAAAAGTTGCAGTACTCGTTGCGATGGAAACAGAGCTTGAGATGCACCAATTCCGTGGACGCGTAAACCTGCATAGCCAATTGGCTGACAGCTTTACCAACATGGGGATTGAGCTGACACAAGATGAATACCAAGCGCTAGAAACCATCGCGATGGACAGTGTGATGGACGCAGCCAAGCTGAACCAATACACCAGTTTCATCGGCAACATCATGGCTTCGCGCATCTCTTCGTTGTGGGACTTTAACGGCCCTGCCTTTACGATTTCAGCCGCTGAACAGTCGGTTGCTCGTTGTATCGATGTCGCGCAAAACCTAATGTCGCAAGAATCGATGGATGCAGTCGTAATTGCAGCCGTAGACCTAAGCGGCAGTGCAGAGCATGTAATTCTGAAGAACAGCATGAGCCCAGTGTCACTTGCTCCAAAATTCGGACAAACGCAAGACGGCAGTTGGAATGTGGGAGAAGGCGCAGGTGCGATTGTTCTTGTTGAAGAGAGTCGAATAGCGAGCAACCAAGATACGGCTTACGGCAGCATCAACGCATTGGCCTTTGGCTCAAGCGAGAATAACAACGCCGTGGCTGATGAGTTACTGACTCAAGTCGGTCTGAGCTCGAACGATGTTTCTCTGCTTGAGCTTAACCATGCACCAGAGTCTTCGTCATATCAGTCTTCGTCTCTAAGTTTAGCGAGCACAAGGACGACTCAAGCGAGTCTACGTGTTGGGCACTGCTCTGCAGCTTCTGGGATGGCAAGCCTGTTACACGGTCTGCTCAACCTGAACCTTGCACCTCTGAATCCGAATGTCAGTTCTAAGAGCGTGATTGTTGCCAACATCAGCGAAGGACAATGTTCACAGCTACTACTAAGCCAATCGAGTGTTGAATCTCAGTCACTATCGGTTCGTTTAAGTAATGAACTGGCGAGTGATGCTAAACGTCAATTAGTTAAGCAAGTGACATTAGGTGGTCGCGATATCTATCAACATATTGCCCAAACCCCAGTGACTAACTTAGCAACGATTCAACAGAAAGCTTCTGGCAAACAAGCAGCAAGAGTGGCGTCTATTCCAACGACAGCAAGCATTCAAGCAGCCCTTGCGCAAAAAGAGTTAGAGAAGAAAGCATTAGCGCAGAACGCGGTAGAGCCAGTCATCGAAACTCCGACTTCAGTATCCCCTACTCTGGCGCCAACTCGCCACAGTCAGCTAACAGGTAACCACAGCAATATGACTCATGTCTTATCCGCTAAAAATGGCGCGTCTCAAATCGACGCAGCTTCACAGCAGCCACAAAATCTAAACCAAGCTCAGGTAAGCCAAAACCAAGCTTTTGCTCAAAACCAGCAAGCGGCGCAGCAAGTACACAAAGCATTCCTGCACACACGTGCCCAAGGCATGCAAATGGCTGATGCGTTATTAAAAGCACAGCTAAACGCAGTGACATCTGGTTTAGATAGCAATGCCCTTTCTCAACAAACGACTGGTCAGCAAACATCAGCTCAGCCTGTTCAAGCTCAACCGACTCAGGTTCAGTCAGTGCCAGTAAACGTACTTGCGACGCCAGCATCAGTAAAACCTATCCGTAAGCCATGTATCTGGGATTACGATGATCTGGTTGAATACGCTGAAGGCGACATCGCTAACGTATTTGGCCCTGATTACGCGATCATCGATAGCTACTCGCGTCGCGTTCGCTTGCCAACCACGGACTACCTACTGGTATCTCGTGTAACCAAGCTAAACGCGACCGTTAACGAGTACAAGCCAAGCACAATGACCACAGAATACGACATCCCAGTTGATGCGCCGTATCTTGTTGATGGTCAGATCCCTTGGGCTGTTGCAGTTGAATCTGGTCAGTGTGACCTAATGCTAATCAGCTACTTAGGTATTGATTTCGAAAACAAAGGTGAGCGTGTTTATCGCCTGCTTGATTGCACGCTGACCTTCCTTGGCGACTTGCCTCGTGGTGGCGATACACTGCGTTACGACATCTCAATCAACAACTTTGCTCGCAATGGCGACACGCTGCTGTTCTTCTTCTCGTACGAATGTTTCGTTGGCGACAAGATGATCCTGAAAATGGATAACGGCTGTGCGGGCTTCTTCACCGATGAAGAGTTGGCAGATGGCAAGGGTGTGATTCACACTGAAGATGAAATCAAGGCTCGTAAGCTTGCAACTAAGCAACGCTTCGATCCTATGTTGCACTGCCCTAAAACTCAGTTTAACCACCAAGAATTGCGTCATCTACTGACTGCCAACATTGCAGAATGTTTTGGTCCAACTCACCAATCCAATAGCCACCAGCCTTCTTTATGCTTCAGCTCAGAGAAGTTCATGATGATCGAAAAGGTTAGTCGTGTTGAACCACAAGGTGGCACATGGGGACTTGGTCTGATTGAAGGTCATAAGCAGCTAGAGCCTGAGCATTGGTACTTCCCTTGTCACTTCAAAGATGACTCGGTAATGGCTGGTTCTTTGATGGCAGAAGGTTGTGGTCAACTGCTTCAGTTCTTCATGATGCACCTTGGCATGCACACGCTTGTTCAAAATGGTCGTTTCCAACCGCTTGAAAATGCGCCTCAACAAGTACGTTGCCGTGGTCAAGTTCTACCACAATCGGCAGAACTGACTTACCGCATGGAAGTGACTGAGATTGGTCTAAGCCCTCGCCCATACGCGAAAGCTAACATCGATATTTTGCTGAATGGCAAAGTGATTGTTGATTTCCAAAACTTGGGTGTGATGATCAAAGAAGACGACGAATGTACTCGTTATCTGCCTTCTTTAGAATCAGCTGTCGCGACCCCTGTTATCGAAAGCTTGGACCATAAAAGCTTGGGCCATACACCAGCAGTGAACCAACAGGCTTCAGCGAATGCGCCATTGATGGCTCAAATTGAAGACCTAGAAACTGCACCAAACAAAGGTGTGGTTCCTCTTCAACACGTTGAAGCTCCGGCAACGCCTGATTACCCGAACCGCACACCCGATACGGTTCCATTCACGCCTTACCACATGTTCGAATTCGCGACTGGCGATATCGAGAAGTGTTTCGGTCCTGATTTCTCTATCTACCGTGGAATGATTCCACCACGTACTCCGTGTGGCGACTTGCAGCTAACCACTCGTGTGGTTGAGATCGACGGTAAGCGTGGCGACTTCAAGAAGCCTTCATCGTGTATCGCAGAGTACGAAGTGCCAGAAAATGCATGGTACTTTGATGAAAACAGCCACCAGACCCTAATGCCTTACTCGGTATTGATGGAGATTTCACTGCAGCCAAACGGCTTCATCTCTGGCTACATGGGAACAACACTGGGTTTCCCAGGTGAAGAACTGTTTTTCCGCAACCTAGATGGCAGCGGCAAAATGTTGCGTAACGTCGACTTGCGCGGCAAAACGATCACCAACGATTCTCGTCTGCTTTCAACAGTAATGATGGGCACCAACATCGTTCAGAGCTTCAGCTTCGAACTGAGCACTGACGGCGTGCCGTTCTACCAAGGTACAGCGGTATTCGGTTACTTCAAGGGCGCAGCACTGAAAGACCAGCTTGGTTTGGACAACGGTAAAGTGACTCACCCTTGGCATGTTGATAACAACCGCACGCCGGATGTAAACATCAACCTACTAGACAAAACGACTCGTTACTTCAATGCACCTGTTTCTGCTACTGGTGAAGTGCAAGAGCACTACCAACTGGCTGGCGGTCGCTTGAACTTTATCGATACGGTGCAGATCACCAGCGATGGTGGTAAAGACGGTCTGGGTTACCTATACGCTGAGCGTACGATTGACCCAAGCGATTGGTTCTTCCAGTTCCACTTCCATCAAGATCCGGTAATGCCAGGTTCTCTAGGTGTCGAAGCGATCATCGAACTGATGCAAACCTATGCGCTAAATAAAGATCTTGGTGCTGGCTTCCGCAATCCTAAGTTTGGTCAAATCCAATCTGAAGTGAAATGGAAATACCGTGGTCAGATTAACCCTCTGAACAAACAGATGTCACTGGATGTACACATCACTGCAATCAAAGACGAAGACGGCAAACGCATCATCGTTGGCGACGCAAACCTGAGCAAAGATGGTCTACGTATTTACGAAGTGAAAGACATCGCGATTTGTATCGAAGAAGCATAAGCCTGACAGAGAACTAGGAAAGAATTTAGTATGACAACTCAAACTACAATCAATAACGAAAAGCTATCTCCGTGGCCTTGGCAGATCGAAGAGAGCACAACTCGCTTTGATAACGCAGCAATGTCGACAATATTGAAAGACTTAAGCCTTGCTTGTTACGTCGTGAACCACCCAGAAAAAGGGTTAGGTGTTAGCCAACAAGCAGAGATTGCATCGGGCGATTCAGCAAGCTCAGCGAACAGCCAACCTGTTAGCGCCTTTGCTCCTGCACTTGGTACACAAAGCCTAGGCGACGAAGATTTTCGTCGCTGTCACGGCGTGAAATACGCTTACTATGCGGGCGCAATGGCAAACGGCATTTCATCTGAAGAGTTAGTGATTGCGCTTGGCCAAGCTGGCATTCTTTGTTCATTTGGCGCGGCGGGCTTAATCCCGTCTCGCGTTGAGCAAGCGATCAACCGTATTCAAGCAGCACTGCCAAACGGTCCTTATGCGTTTAACCTGATTCACAGCCCAAGCGAACCCGCTCTAGAGCGCGGCAGTGTAGAGCTATTTTTGAAACACAAAGTGAAAACGGTTGAGGCTTCTGCCTTCTTAGGCCTAACACCGCAGATCGTTCACTACCGTGCCGCGGGCCTTAGCCGCGATGCACAAGGTGAGATTCAGATTGGCAACAAGGTTATTGCTAAGGTAAGCCGTACTGAAGTTGCAAGTAAGTTCATGCAACCAGCTCCAGTTAAAATGCTGCAAGCTTTGGTTGATGAAGGTCGAATCACAGCAGAACAGATGGAACTGGCACAGCTGGTTCCTATGGCTGATGACATTACCGCAGAAGCCGATTCTGGTGGTCATACCGATAACCGTCCACTGGTTACCCTGCTGCCAACGATTCTTGCACTGAAAGAACAAACCCAAGCACAGTACCAATTCAAAACTCCGCTACGTGTCGGTTGTGGTGGTGGCGTAGGCACGCCTGACGCGGCTCTAGCGACGTTTAACATGAGTGCTGCTTACATTGTTACCGGTTCAATCAACCAAGCGTGTGTTGAGGCTGGCGCGAGCGAACACACACGTAAGCTGCTTTCGACAACTGAAATGGCTGACGTGACTATGGCTCCGGCAGCAGACATGTTCGAAATGGGCGTGAAACTGCAAGTGGTTAAGCGCGGCACTTTATTCCCAATGCGTGCGAACAAGTTGTATGAACTTTACACTCGCTACGACTCAATTGAAGCGATTCCAGTAGAAGAGCGTCTGAAGCTTGAGAAGCAAGTATTCCGTTCAACACTGGATGACATTTGGGCGGGGACTGTGGCGCACTTTAACGAGCGCGATCCTAAACAGATCGAGCGTGCTGAAGGTAACCCGAAACGTAAAATGGCGTTGATTTTCCGTTGGTACTTGGGTCTTTCAAGTCGTTGGTCAAACACAGGTGAACAAGGCCGTGAGATGGATTACCAAGTATGGGCAGGTCCTGCACTTGGCGCATTCAACGCATGGGCAAAAGACAGCTATCTAGATGATTACCAGAAGCGTAATGCCGTTGATCTTGCTAAGCATCTGATGCACGGTGCAGCTTACTTAGCTCGTGTTAACCTGCTGACCTCACAAGGTATCAAGCTTGATCCGGAACTAGCACGCTGGAAGCCGACGCAAAGAATGGCTTAAGTGCCGAGTAGCTAGCTAAATTTTACCAAATAAAAAAGCGACCTTAATTAGGTCGCTTTTCTTTGAATCATCGAAATGTCATTGCAGTCGTTGGTTATTTGATCGCTTTATTTAGCTTCTCGCCAACCACATCTAAACGCCAACCTTGCATAACATCTGGCAGCTTTTCAGGATTACGATCGTGCTTCCATATCCAGCTTAACACTTGGTTAAGTTGCTTCTTCGACGCCAAAAATTCAGTCGCTAAACCACTGTGTTGCGAAGCTGTTTTCACTTCATCTTTCAACACTTTGAAGAGTTGTTTGTAACCTGGGTAGTCCATTAGACGTTCTACTGGCGCTGGGTATTCTTCTTCTGGCGTATGCTCAGCTAACTTAACGATTGAACTGATTTTAGCGCCATGGCGACGTACAGAGCGGTAATCAAAACCTTCTTGCTCCATGTGCTTAGGGTCTTTCATCGCAAAACGCGCTACAGCCCATAGGTCTTGTTCTTTGAAGACAAAGTTCAGCGCTAAGTCACGCTTAATCGCTTCTTTTAAACGCCAAGTTGCTAGCGGTCTTAAAATAGCTAGCTGCTGAGGTTTTAGCTGCCACGCGCCTTTAATATCAAGGTAAGCGTTATCTGGGTTTGCTTTACGGATGCGCTTAGCCACTTGTAAATCAGACTCTTGCTGCGCCGCTTCCCACCAGCCCGCTTCCATCACTTTTTCTAGAAGCTTGTTGTACATTGGCATCAAGTAGTGAACGTCTGCTGCTGCGTAGTCGAGTTGCTTTTGAGAAAGCGGACGCGCTAGCCAGTCGGTGCGAGATTCACTCTTATCTAGGTCAACGCCTACAAACTCTGAAACGAGAGCTGCAAAGCCAGTTGAAAGACCATGACCTAAGAAGGCTGCCATGATCTGCGTATCAACCATTGGCGTTGGCGTACAGCCAAATGCGTTCTGGAACACTTCTAGATCTTCGCCACACGCGTGCAAAACTTTGAGTACTGAAGTGTCTTTCAATAACCCAACAAACGGGGTCATTTCATCAAGAGCAATAGGATCAATCAGTGACAGCGTTTCACCATCAAATAACTGAATTAAGCCTAATTGAGGGTAATAGGTTCTTGTACGAACGAACTCTGTATCAAGCATAACAACATCGGCTTCACGTGCTTGTTGGCAAACTCGCTCAAGGTCTTTCACTTGGGTAATGATTTGATAATCCACAAAAACTCTCACTGATTTTACTTTGATCGCCGGATACAAAAATGCCGACATTAACTGTCGGCATTCTAACACCATTTTTCAGCGCTCGCTTAGATTAAGCGCCTGAATGGTTTCGAGGGCTAATTTCTCGCAAACCCGACCATTACTCGCTTTCGCGTTTGGCAAGCTCTGCGTCGTTTTCTTCACGAAGCACTCGGCGCAAGATTTTGCCTACATTGGTTTTTGGTAGTTCTTCACGGAACTCAATCAATTTAGGGATCTTGTAACCTGTTAGGTGTTCACGACAGTGCGCGATAATGTCTTCTTTGGTTAGGCTAGGGTCACGTTTCACAACGTAAATCTTAACTAACTCACCTGACACTTCATGAGGTTGACCAATAGCCGCAACTTCTAACACTTTGCCATGCAGAGCCACAACATCTTCAATCTCGTTCGGGTAAACGTTGAAGCCAGACACAAGAATCATGTCTTTCTTACGGTCTACGATGTACAACAAGCCTTCGTCATCAAACTTAACGATGTCACCTGTCGATAACCAACCGTCTTGGTCGATCACTTCTTTGGTCGCTTCTGGACGCTGCCAGTAGCCTTGCATCACTTGAGGACCACGGACCTGCAATTCGCCCACTTGGTCATTGCCCACCACTTTACCTTCGTCATCAACAATACGAACTTCTGTTGATGGTACTGGTAGGCCGATTGCACCTGTGTAGTCTTTCAGATCGTATGGGTTACCTGTGACCAAAGGAGCACATTCAGTTAAACCATAGCCTTCAAGTAGGTGGACACCTGTCGCTTTCTTCCATTGCTCAGCAACAGCGCGCTGAACCGCCATACCACCGCCAACAGACAGACGCATGTTACTGAAATCCAACTCGTGGAAATCTTCGTTATTGACTAGCGCATTGAACAAGGTGTTTACGCCAGTAATCGCGGTAAACGGAACTTTTTGTAGTTCTTTAATAAAGCCAGGAATGTCACGAGGGTTAGTAATCAAAAGGTTACGACCACCCATCTCAACAAACAGTAAGCAGTTCACTGTCAGTGCAAATACATGGTAAAGCGGCAATGCCGTTACCACCAATTCACGGCCTTCTTGTAGCACAGGGCTGTATGCCCCTTTCGCTTGAAGTACGTTCGCAATCATATTGCGGTGCGTTAGAATTGCGCCCTTCGCTACACCCGTTGTACCACCTGTGTACTGTAGGAATGCGATGTCATCACCCGCCATAAACGGCTTCACATATTGAAGACGACGGCCTTTGTAAAGTGCCTTTCTGAATGAAATGGCACCCGGTAGATCGTACTTAGGCACCATCCCTTTCACGTATTTCACTACGAAGTCGACAATCGTACCTTTCGCTCGTGGCAACATTTGCCCAAGGCTAGTGAGTACAACGTGTTTAACCGGAGTTTTATCAACGACTTTCTCCAGTGTGCTCGCAAAGTTAGAAACGATAACAATCGCCTTTGCACCAGAGTCATTCAGTTGGTGTTCAAGTTCGCGAGGCGTGTACAGTGGGTTGACGTTCACAGCAATCATACCTGCACGCAGTACACCAAACAGTGCAATTGGGTATTGCAGCAAGTTTGGCATCATCAGCGCGACACGATCGCCTTTCTTCAGTTTTAGATCATTCTGCAAGTAAGCAGCAAAAGCACGACTGCGCTCTTCAAGCTTACGGAATGTCATAATCGATCCCATGTTCTCGAATGCAGGTTGGTCGGCGAACTTCTGTACCGACTGTTCAAACATTTCAATGAGAGATTGGTACTGATCTGGGTTGATCGTTTCTGGTACGTCACTTGGATAACGTGAAAGCCAAGGTTTATCCACGATGTTACTCCTCGTTTATCAGCTGACGACTGCTTCGCCGCTTTTTATCATTGCGGTATTACAGCACAGCTTTAGTGCATGAGCACTAAAAGGCTCAAACACTTGTTTAAATTTTGTTAACTACACCAAGAATTAGCTCTGAAACTAGCTCTGGGCTCTCTAAATGACAATGATGTCCGCCAGGAATCGTCTCTATATTCAGAGGACTATGCGCTGATTTGTAGCGATTATGCTGCAAATGTCGGTATCCATCATTCCCTAGGATTATTAATTGAGGGCATTCAATAGCCGCCATAATCGCTTCAGCGTGCGCCTGTGACATTCGATATAACGAGTCACATTTTAGATTAGGGTCGCATCGCCATTGCCAAGAGTTCTCAAACTCGACAATACCTCGCTCAACAATAGGAGCGATTAATTCAGCATTAATTTGGTTGGCGTGAGCTCTCAGCTTAATAGCATCCTCAAGACTTGCCAGAGGACGTGAAGGCTTTCTTCGCTGTCGAAGACGACTAAGTACCCCATCCCTCAAGCGAGAGACTGTTTCGTGGGGAGCTTCAGAAAGAGGTCCGTGACCTTCAATTTGAATTAATCCTGACACATTTTCAGGAAAGGCGGCACTATAGCAACTTGCTATCAATGCACCAAGTGAATGTCCTACCAGCACCAGTCTGTTTGGCGATAATTTGGTCACTAGCTGGTGCAAATCATCAATATAGTCGTGAAATGGGTAGTAACTCCCCGACTTATGCGACGAGAAACCGTGCCCAAAAAGATCGATCGCAACCAAGTGAGTATCTGGAGAAAGCTTAGAGACTTGCTGCATGACCTGAGTAAAACTTGCGGAATTGTCTAGCCAGCCATGAATAAAAACGACCGTCGTTACGGTCGTTTGTGGGTTGCCAATCTGTTGTGTTGCAAGTGTCCCGCTCGCAAGGGAATATGACTGTTCAATCATTGATAGTATGGTGTCCCTGTCATTGGGTATGTCGAGTTAAGGTTCGACTATTGCACATCTTGAATCACACGCCCTGACTTAGGCATGGTTTGAAAGCTGCGACAATGTAAACTGCGGCAAGAGTAGTAAGTTGGCGCAAAGTCATTAATAACCACTCTTTCAGTGATCTGCCATAAACGTTGATTGTAGACATTCATGACTGGGAAAGTGTAAGGGTATTCACCAACCATACCGTCTTCAGTGCTATTTGATGTGCCAACTAAAGTAACTAAACGACCCTCAGCAAAGTTCAATGGTTCAACATAGCCGTCAATGTAACCAACAAAACGTCCTTTTGGTTCGGCATCAATATCAGGCTTACCACTACTAGAGATAGGTAAGTTCACCACTTCAACACGCGTTTTATCTTTCAGATTAGTGACTTTAGCAATCACGCCACCCAAACGAACATCACCGGCATCCGGTAGTGTGTTTACCCACTCTTGGTAGTCAGTTACCACCTGTTCTGAGTTTGCATTAAGTTCTTTAGGTAAAGAGGAGCACCCCATCACCATCGTAGAGAAAGCGACAAGGAAAAATAAGCGAGATTTAGATATGAGAGAATACATAATGCAGCTCCTTAGAGCAGGATAAATGAAAACACAAAGCTAGATATAAATATCGACCCCAATTAGCTTTGCAAGTTCCTCTTTTTTAGCTTGATTCATCACATCCATATACTCTTCCATCGCACGTCGTCCGCGCCCTTCTGGAAGATCATATTGAACCTGAGCTTTGTGAATCTCAGATTCTTTGACCTGGCGAATAGAATGCGAGACAGCATTCGCAACCTTAGTTGGCTGACCAACAGAGGTCTTTGCATCGCCTTTTTTTACCTCATTCTTTTTGTTGGTTCGATTGGTTTTAGATGTATTGCCTATCGAAGAAGGAGGTAAGCCGTTGATTGAAACCATGCTTAAAGAGTTTATTACCTGACTTTAATGATTGTGTATCTAATTTTAATAACGGCTCTACAAAATAAACTGCAGAGCCAAAGTAATACGTATTTACTCGCGACCAGGCAGTTTTTTCCAAGTCACTTTATCACGTAGGTAAACCGGCTCAGACTCTTCAGCAGCAACCGCTTTGCCTTCAGCATAAGCAAATTGAGCAAGGAACGCCATGTCTTGAGCTTCTGGGAATAGCACTTCACACGCTTTGGTGTTGATCGCTAGTGTGTCCATGTGCTCTGCATATGCTTCCCAACCTGTGCCTACTTTCGCCCATGTGTTGGAGTCCGCTTCAAGCTGTTCAGCCAACTCACCTGGAGGCGTCACACATTCCGCATCGACCGCAGTCCAACGACCATTATCTTCACGGCTGTAACGAGCCCAGTAAACTTCACTCATGCGAGCATCAATTGCTGTTGCAACATGAGTTTCGCCAAATTTACGGTAGCTGCCTTGCGCCATCGCTGCCAGTGTAGACACACCGATCATCGGCAAATCAGCACCAAAAGCTAAGCCTTGAGCAATACCAATGCCAATACGTACACCCGTGAAACTGCCCGGGCCTTGGCCAAACGCGATCGCGTCGATATCGGTTAAAGCAACATTCGCTTCTTTCAGTACTTCATCAACCATAGGTAGAATTTTTTTCGTATGGTCTCGAGGTGCCTCTTCGCTACGTGCGAACACCTGGTCACCAATTACTAGTGCAACTGAACAGTTTTCAGTTGCGGTATCTACTGCAAGAATTTTCGCGCTCATTTGTGTCTCAAATATTCGTTATCTAATCTAAAAATAATGGCTAAGATCAACAATGCTAATTACTCAGCAGCGGTTGAATGGTCTTTAGCTAAGAATTCTTTAATGATCCCTAAGTCACGGGTACGTGGGATAGGCGGTAAACTCGCCAAAAACACACCACCGTAATCGCGGGTCACCAAGCGGTTATCGCAAATAATTAAAGCGCCATTGTCACGTTTATCACGTATTAATCGGCCGACACCTTGTTTCAAGGTAATCACGGCGTCTGGCAACTGTACCTGTGCAAAAGGATCACCCCCTTTTAACTTACAGTCCTCGATTCGAGCCTTAAGTAAAGGGTCATCAGGGGCTGTAAAGGGCAATTTATCGATGATAACACAGCTTAATGCGTCGCCCCTAACATCTATCCCCTCCCAGAAAGCGCCAGTAGCCACCAGCAATGCGTTACCTAATTCCATGAATTCGGCTAAGGTTTTTTGCTTACTTGTCTCACCTTGCAGCAGAACTGGAACCGAGAGCGTTTCACGGAATCGCTCCCCCAACTCTTTCATCATGCTATGTGAAGTACACAAAAAGAAACAGCGACCTTGGTTTTGCTCAATCACAGGGGTCAGCATTCTTACTAGCTTGTCCGCTAAGCCCGGGCTATTCGGTTCTGGTAGATAGCGAGGCACACACAAACGCGCCTGATTTGGGTAATCAAACGGGCTCGGTAGTGAAAATTGTGCTGACGGTTTTAGCCCAAGCCGTGAGGTGAAATGGTCGAAATCGTCCGACACCGCCAAAGTTGCAGAGGTAAACACCCAAGCACCCGGTTTTAGCTCAATCTGCTCATGGAATTTGTCGGCGACTGAGAGTGGCGTGATGTGCAAAGCAAAGTGTCGTGGCGTGGTGTCATACCAATACGAATAACCAGTAATCGACACGTCACATACACGTTCGATACGCGACTTAATCATGGTTGCACGCTCGAAAGCCGTGTCTAACAACTGGCTTCGACCCAATGCTAATTTCAATACATCAACGGCCAATTGCAACGCATCTTGTAAGCGAACTAACTCTCTCGCAATCGACTCTGACTTCAATGCTTCACGCCAGTTACCGCGAAAGCCCGTATCGCCAAGCACAATGCGTAGATCGGCTGACGATTGAACGAGCCTATCCCCTACTTTCTGCAGTTGGCGCATGTCTTTGGCTTCAGTTCGGTAAGCAATTTCAATGTCCTTGGCTAGCTCTTGGATCTGTCGGCTGGAAACCGATTGTCCGAAGTATTGGCTAGCGATATCGGGAAGTTGGTGCGCTTCATCGAAGATAAACACATCGGCTTCAGGTATCAGCTCACCAAACCCGGTTTCTTTGATCGCTAAATCCGCGAGAAACAAGTGGTGGTTCACTACAACAACATCAGAATCCATCGCTTTTTTACGCGCCTTCAGCACAAAGCAATCGGTGTAGCTTGGGCACTCTTTGCCTAAGCAGTTGTCGTTAGTCGAGGTAATGGTTGGAATGACCGGGCTATCTTCAGCAATATCATCACAGTCACCTAAATCGCCAGTTTGAGTCGCTGACGACCAACTGCGCACTTTCACCAACTGAGCTAACAGCGTTGGATCGGTGTGAGTGCCATGGCTCTCGATCATTTGACGACTGAGCCTGTCCAAGCACAAATAGTTTGAACGGCCTTTGAGTAACGCAACCTGACCATAAAAACCAAGCGCATCGACCATCAATGGTAAATCTCGGTGAAACAGCTGTTCTTGAAGGTTTTTAGACCCCGTACTGATGATCGTTTTCTTACCACTCAGCAGTGCTGGCACTAGATAAGCAAACGTCTTACCTGTTCCCGTTCCCGCTTCAACGACCAATTGGCTCTGTTGTTCAATAGCCTGTGAAACCGCTTCAGCCATGTCTAGCTGAGCTTGTCGAGGTTGGAACCCAGGGATCGCTTTACCCAAAGCACCATCAGCAGAAAACGTTTTAGATATCATAGAGTACGAAGTTTAGAAAAATAGAAGGCGAATTATGGCAGGTTTAGTGAGCCGGCGCGAATCAAGAATGACTTCGCACCGGAGGTGTTTGGTTTGGGTTAAGCTACCTAGAAGGTAAGAATTGAAGAAATAAAAATCAAAGAATCGTTATTATTTTCGGCTGAGATAACGCGACAACCAAGGGGCGCCTTCAAAATGATTATCGCAAGGCTGCATGGCTTTCACTGCATCGGTTGGTGAGGTTTTACTTTCCCACATTTCATCTAGAACATTACCATCTAACTCTGTACTTCCCGCTAATGAATTCACTCGTTTGCAGTACAGTTTTTTTGCTAGTAACTCTTTATCCATAAGTATCACCTCTATTTTTTGGCCAAAGCGTCAATGCCTCGGTTGAAGTTCAAATGCGTACTACGGTCAAAACTTGAAAAATGAAGCTTCTGCCTTTTTTTCTATCGAAAAACTGATATTTCTATATAAAACAATTTATCGATGCGATAAATGAGCAGCAGAATTTGTTGAAACCAACTTGATAATAGATTAATTATAACGGTGATACTGCGGCTCAGTTCACCGTTCGACGGCCTGCGTTAAATTTTGAAGAATCCCGATTTCATATAATAAGTGCAACATTCATGGAAGTAAGATGCAAATGGAAAGAAAAACTTTATTAACACATTGTACTGACGCCCCTGGCCTCATCTCAAAGATCACCAACATTTGTTATAAGCACCAACTCAATATTATTCACAATAATGAGTTCGTTGATAACACAAGTGGCCACTTCTTTATGCGCACAGAGCTAGAGGGCTACTTCAATGACGAAACCTTACTCGCCGATTTAGACCAAGCCCTGCCAGAAAACACAAAACGTAAGCTGGTTGATTCATCTCGTAAGCGTGTTGTGATTCTGGTAACTAAAGAAGCACACTGCCTTGGCGATATTCTGATGAAGAACTTCGATGGCAGTTTAGATGTTGATATTGCGGCAGTAGTTGGTAACTACGATACACTGCAAAGCCTAACCGAGCGTTTTGATATCCCTTACCACCATGTTTCTCACGAAGGATTAAACCGTGAAGAGCATGAGAAGAAGATGTTGGAAGTCATTGACCAGTATGAGGCGGACTATCTAGTGCTTGCTAAATACATGCGAGTGCTGACGCCGGGGTTTGTTGAGAAGTACAACCACAAAATCATCAACATTCACCACAGTTTCTTGCCTGCATTCATTGGTGCTAAGCCATACCAGCAAGCTTACGAGCGCGGTGTGAAGATCATTGGTGCAACGGCACACTTTGTGACAAACGATCTCGATGAAGGTCCAATCATCAAGCAAGATGTTATCCCAGTGGATCACAACTTCAGCGCGAAAGACATGGCACAAGCGGGTCGTGACGTAGAGAAGAACGTGTTGAGTAAGGCTTTAAACAAAGTGATCAATGATCACGTGTTTGTTTACGGCAACAAGACCGTGATTCTGTAGATCGGAGGTTCGATTTCAGGTAAGACTTCCAGTTAGAACCCAATAAAAAACGCGCAATAGGGTTAATCCATTGCGCGTTTTTTGTATCTGATGATCTGACTAGCTTTATGAGATTCCCGACTACGCTCCTTCGTCGCTATCGGGAATAACGAACTCGGTGATGAATCTTATAACTATAGGCTCTAACATGCGCCCTCGAACACTCAGACTGTCAGCATCTAAAGATAGACCTGGCAAACACCATCAAACACCCCGTCATTCCGACGAGCCTTGGTGAGTTCAGGAATCTATTCCCAGCAACTATCCAATCAAATTAGGCCTGTTCTGACTCAACAATCTTCTTCAAAGAGTGTGGATGCAGCTTAATGCAAATCCCTTGATGCTTAAATGCAACCGTTGGATTATTCAAACGTTCACCCTCACCTTTCGGGCTAGAGAGTTTTATCTTAATGCCTTGTTCTGCCAAATTTTCAAACTTAGCAGCGAACTGCGGGTAAGTCTCTTTAAGGTCTGCTAGATACTCATTGGCCGTTTGAGCGTGAGACGGAATCACAAACTCTACATGCTCCCAATCTTGGCTCGGGTAAATCTTACCTTCAGCTGGGTAAGGCAGCTCTAAACATTCAATCTTCCAACCAAGACTTTGCAATGGTTTATCGAAAGCCAACACCACAATGGGACGACCATTGATCATCGCTTCTGAAATCGTAGAGCCGTATTCAGACCATGCTTGATGTGCTGATTTCGCAAGCTCAGTTTCATTGATTCTTAATGCAATGTGATCCGCTTGAGCAAAGCTTAAATCCAAACCCAGCACATTTCCGAGGTTCTCAATTTTCGTCATAAACGTATCAAGGCGTGCAATCATTTGTTGTGGTTCTAGTTCAGCTTGCTTCAGGCTCATCGTCATTGTCTATGTTCTCCAAATAATGGCAACATGGTATCAGTTTTACTTCCAGCAACAAGCGCTGCTGTTACAAAAAACACTCAAAAAGTACCGTGTCTTACTTTCCTAAATAGACAAACTTGGCTTGGTCAAAGTTGATTGTCAAAAACCCCTCAGGAAATGTTAATTTTCTATCAATTCGACCTATAAGAAAGCCCACAAAATTGATATGATTAACGCCATTTTTGTGAACTTAAACAGAGTCTGTTGTTCATTTCAGCATTAAATCGTTAACTAGAAGCATAATTAGCCAAATTTAATGCCCACGAAATAACGGCTACTCTTATTCATCCTTGAATTGAAGGAAACGCGTGTGAATATCCAAGCACTGATTAATGACAAAGTATCTCAGGCTCTAGAAGCCGCTGGCGCACCTGCAGGCTCTCCTGCGGCTGTCCGTCAATCTGCAAAACCACAATTTGGTGACTACCAAGCAAACGGCATTATGGGTGTTGCTAAACGACTAGGCACTAACCCTCGAGAATTTGCTCAAAAAGTATTGGACGTTCTAAACCTAGACGGTATCGCTTCTAAAGTTGAAATCGCAGGTCCAGGTTTCCTAAACATCTTCCTAGATGAAACGTTCCTGGCACAACAAGCAGACGCAGCACTTGCTGACTCTCGCCTTGGTGTTTCAGCCGCAGAAGCACAAACGATTGTTGCTGACTACTCAGCTCCAAACGTTGCAAAAGAAATGCACGTAGGCCACTTACGTTCAACAATCATCGGTGATGCTGTTGTTCGTACACTTGAGTTCTTAGGTCACAAAGTTATCCGTGCTAACCACATTGGTGACTGGGGTACTCAATTCGGTATGCTTATCGCAAACCTTGAGCGCATCCAAGCTGAAACTGGTGAAGTTTCAATGGAACTTTCAGATCTTGAACAGTTCTACCGTGAATCTAAAAAGCTTTACGACGAAGACGAAGAATTCGCAGTGAAAGCTCGTGGCTACGTAGTGAAACTGCAAGGTGGCGACGCATACTGTGCTGAAATGTGGAAAAAGCTGGTTGACGTAACCATGGTTCAAAACCAACGTAACTACGATCGCCTGAACGTATCACTGACACGTGATGATGTGATGGGTGAAAGTATGTACAACCATATGCTTTCAAACATCGTTTCTGACCTACAAACACAAGGTCTAGCAAAAGAGTCTGACGGCGCACAAGTTGTATTCCTAGACGAATACAAAAACAAAGATGGCGACCCTATGGGCGTTATCGTGCAAAAACGTGACGGTGGCTTCCTATACACCACCACCGATATTGCATGTGCTAAATATCGTTTTGAAGAACTGGGCGCAGATCGCGTACTTTACTTCATCGACTCTCGTCAGCACCAACACCTAATGCAAGCTTGGACTATCGTTCGTAAAGCGGGTTATGTTCCTAAGTCTGTATCTCTTGAGCACCACGCGTTCGGCATGATGCTAGGTAAAGATGGTAAGCCATTTAAAACTCGTGCTGGCGGTACAGTGCGTCTTGCTGACCTTCTGGACGAAGCAGAAGTACGTGCAACTCAGCTGATTGAATCTAAAAACCCTGAGCTAGCAGAAGACGAGAAGAAAACCATTGCGAACACAGTAGCAATGGCAGCAGTTAAATACGCAGACCTTTCTAAGCACCGTACCACTGATTACGTGTTCGACTGGGAAAACATGCTGGCATTTGAAGGCAACACAGCACCGTACATGCAATACGCATACACTCGTGTCGCTTCAATCTTTGCTAAAGCAGGCATTTCTATGGACTCTCTAGAAGGTGAAATCAAAATCACTGAAGAGAAAGAGAAAGCCCTTATCGCGAAACTTCTACAATTTGAAGAAGCGGTACAGTCTGTTGCTCGTGAAGGTCAACCACACATCATGTGTAGCTACCTGTTCGAACTTGCTGGTCAATTCTCTAGCTTCTACGAAGCATGCCCTATCCTTGTGGCTGAAGATGAAACCGTTAAACAGAGCCGCCTGAAGCTTGCTGCACTGACAGCTAAGACTATCAAGCAAGGCCTGTCGCTTCTAGGTATCGAAACTCTAGAGCGCATGTAATTCCCTTCGGGTTACAATGAATAAATACAAAGGTTGATGTGAGAGCATCAACCTTTTGTTTTATCTAACGTATACTGATACCAATCGTAGTAAATAACTAATCATCCTAGCTGGTTAAAACGCTCGATAACTGCGTTAGAATTTTTGATTGTAGAGTAACTACTTATCAAAAGAATCTGCCTTGTTCTCAAACCTTTTTCCTGCGCTATTTCTGATCATTTACTTACTGTGATTGGTATGACTTCAAGAAATCGAAATGGATAATAATAATGAGCTTTGAACTTCACCCACAGTTAGCAAAAGACACCACGCTTATCGGCGAATTTCCACTAAGCTTGGCGCTGCTAAGCAAAGACAGTGCAGTGCCTTGGGTTATCTTGGTACCCAAACGCGCCAACCTAAAAGAGTTGCACCATCTACCAATGAAAGAACAACAGCAGTTCTTACTTGAGTCTCAAGCGGTAAGCCAAGCATTAGAAGCGACATTCCAACCAGACAAATTAAACCTAGGCGCGCTAGGTAACATGGTGCCACAACTGCACATTCACCATATTGCACGTTTCAAAGATGACATCGCATGGCCAGGCCCGGTATGGGGAAATACCAAAGGTGAACAACGTAGTGAAGAAGAACAAGCCGCAATCCATACTCGTATCCAAAACGTTTTGTCGCTGAGTTCTATCTTCAAGAAAGCGTAATTTGAGTTAGTCTCATTGAGCTTTAAAACAAGACAGTTCAGAAAAGATACATAACAAAAAACCGCTCACCTAAAATAGGTGAGCGGCTTTTTTTATTGTCTAATATCGTCGCTTTCAACGAGAGTATGAAGGCCTGAACTACATCATCACATTCAGAGACAAACCATCTTGTTTGCTGATGGTGTAGCGAATACGTATTGTGTGACCATGCTTATTGGTGTCGACCAAGCGAGATATCTTGCCTTTCTTGACCCACACTCCCAGCATCGCATCGATACCGTCTTCACTTACCCCAAACTTAGATGCAAGCTCACTACGTGCAGCGACACCTTCGTTATCAATGTATCGATGAAGTTCAGTTAAAATCATACTACTTGCACCTCAAGTGCTTTTTGCTTACTGCCGATTTTCTTGAAGATGCGATACGTCACCACAAAACCACCAGCAATTGCCACCATCCACACAGCACTACTTACTGGGTGTACAGAGAAGTTTGCTGCTTGGTAATAGAAGGTCGCACCGAAGTAACCAAGTGCCATTGTCCAAACTGCGATGAAGCGGGCAAACGTCTGACCAAATTCACGAACATAAGCACCCATCGCTGCCACACAAGGTGTGTAAAGCAAGATTAGGATTAAGTAAGCAAACGCAGCGTGGCCTGATACAAACTTATCTTTCAAGTTACCAAAGATCGAAGTATCAACCTCTTGATCAGCAGCCACAGAACTAGAGTCAGACAAGTCACTAACTTCAATGCCTAATGGATCGGAATAGCTCAAACCAGCAAGGTTTTCAGGAATGGTCATTACGGCTTCTTCTAAACTTGCCGCTAGATCAAACTCAGCCGCTTCTTCATCAGAAGGTGTAGTGTATAAGCTATTTAGCGTACCAACCACGGCTTCTTTCGCAAAAATACCGGTAATGATACCAACCGTTGCAGGCCAGTTCTCTTCAGTAATACCAATCGGTTGGAACACTGGAGTTACAACTTGAGCCGCTTTAGATAGCACAGAACTTTCACTGTCTTCGTTACCAAAACTGCCGTCCATACCTA
The DNA here is from genome assembly GCF_041439695.1 of Vibrio sp. FF266. Lineage (NCBI taxonomy): Bacteria > Pseudomonadati > Pseudomonadota > Gammaproteobacteria > Vibrionales > Vibrionaceae > Vibrio > Vibrio sp. FF266. The sequence goes on along the minus strand of NZ_JBGOOO010000023.1, from coordinate 2,348 downwards.
ATGAATTCAAGAAACTCAGAATTGCCACAACCATTACAATGGTTTTACCTGCGCCAAGCACGAAACGTTTCAGCTTCTGCCAAGTTTTCAGCATCACGTTTTGCACGGTCGGCAATTCGTAATCCGGCATTTCCATAACCAAGCTATCGCTGCTACCAGGATAGATAGTATTTTTAAGGAACAAGCCCGTAAATACAGAAGCCAGAATACCCATGATGTACAGAGCGAACACAACGTTTTGTCCAGCACCAGGAAAGAATGCAGCAGCAAACAGTGCGTATACAGGTAGACGAGCACCACATGACATAAACGGTGCCATTGATGCGGCGAGTTTACGTTCGCGCTCTTGGTCAAGAGTACGCGTTGCCATGATAGAAGGTACGTTACAGCCAAAACCCAGAACAAGTGGTACAAATGCTTTGCCCGGTAAGCCAATTTTCTGCATCACTTTATCCAGTACAAATGCAGCGCGGGCCATGTAGCCTGAACTTTCTAGTACCGCTAAGAACAAGTAAAGCGCGGCAATAACCGGAATAAAGGTCGCAACCGTTTGGATACCACCACCAATACCATCAGCAAGAACGGTGACTAGCCAAACCGGTAAGTGACCATCTAATAAGTGATGTCCGCCATCAACTAATATTGCGCCAACACCAATATCGAAGAAGTCGATAAACGCGCTACCGATATTGATAGAGAACATAAACATTAGGTACATGATGACGAAGAAGAAAGGAATCCCGACCCATTTATTCAAAATGAATTGATCGGCTTTCTCTGTGAAATTACGGCTCAGTTTGCCTTCGCTGCGACGAACTCGTTTACAAAGTTCATGTAAGAAAGTGTATTTAGCGTCAGCAACAGCAAGATCAATATCGAAATCGGCACCAAGACGCACACTATCAATTTGAGTGCGAGTTTGTGGGGCCAAACCATTCAATACCAAGTAATCATTTTCTAAAGCACGAATCGCTAGTGCTCGGTGAGATACGTCAGCATCATCAAATTGTGACTCAACAGAAGGAATAAGAGCTTCTAACGCGACATCGTAATCAATAGAGATAGGATCAAGACTCACACCTTGAACCAGAAGCTTATGCAAACGCTCTTTAAAACGAACCACTTGTCCTTTATCGTTTGCTGACAAGCTTAGAACCGGGCAACCTAGCTCTTTTTCTAGAGCCTTAAGATTAATCACCTGACGCTCACGCTTTAATACATCCATTTTGTTCAATACAACGATCATTGGGCGACCCAACTCTCGCAATTGTAATGTCATGTATAAGCTTCTTTCCAAACAGCTAGCATCAACAACATTGATGATCACGTCCGCTGGGTGAGTAAGCACGGCGCGTGATGCAATAGACTCATCGATACTGTTTGCATCATTACCACTGTCTAGTGCATAAATGCCTGGTAAATCCGTTAACTGGAATTGATCACCAGCGTGCGAATATAAACCGGTTTTCTTTTCTACGGTCACACCAACCCAGTTACCAACGTGCTGTTTTGCGCCAGTTAATGCGTTAAATAATGTTGTTTTACCACTATTAGGGTTACCAACAGTAAGAACTTGATAATCCATTTAGATAACCTCGATTTGTTCTGCAATGCTTTCACGAATGGCTATAGAAACACCTCTCACTTCAACTTGAAGCGGATCACCCATAGGTGCACGACGGATAAGTGTCACCTCGGTTTTTGGCAACATGCCCATAACCATTAGTTTTTTTCTAACGTCTGGTGTTAAACCTGTAAGTGCAACAATAGAAGCCGCTTTTCCTTGCTCTAGTTGTGAGAGTTTCATAAGTACCCAGTTCGAGATTGATAATGAGAAAGATTGTTATTACCGACATAATACACGCACATACCCACAATTCTATTGTGTGAAATCAATGTTTTCGAAAATACACTCTCGTAAATTTCGTTAAAAACGTTTACGTCAAAAACGTCACTTTCAACAATTAGTGGGTACTACCTTACTAGTACGCGTCAACCAGAAAACAATAAGGCGATAATAATCAACAACTTATAATAATGTCGGTTTTCTCACAGTCATCTGTCGTTAATTTTATAAGCAAAACAAGTCGCTACCCGTATAGTTACTCCATCGAAGAGAAACTCTTTCTCTTTAATTTTATTCCAGAGGTGATGTGGCTTGCCATATCACTCCGGCAGCAAGCGAAGGTGTCATTGGCACCCGTGGTATAGTCCCCCCGGCTATACCACGATATTTTTTTTCTTCCTTTTGTTTTAACCCAAAAACCTTTTTAAACTCCCCCAACTATCGTTATATCTCGTATCTCGTATCTCGTATCTCGTATCTCGTATCTCGTATCTCGTATCTC
>NZ_JBGOOO010000022.1:0-76186 GCF_041439695.1 Vibrio sp. FF266 | reverse complement strand
ATATTCATCAACGAGTGCCCACACAGATTGATAGGTTTAAATTGTTAAAGAGCTTCACTTGTTGAGCCTTCCTTTTAAGCAAGGAGCCTCTCGAAGTGGACGGCCATTCTAGCGTTTTAATTCTTAGTGTCAAACACTTATTGGGAATTAATTTCTACTTTTTAAAAGTAGGAGCGTTTAAACGCTTTAAGCTAGTTGCCTTACCAACATTCTTCGCTGAAGCCTTATGGCGTCTACCGTGTCAGTGAGGCGGCATTATAGAGATGCAGCTTTTATTGGCAAGCATTAAATGCGTTTTTTATTAAAAAAAGAGGTTAAGTGAAGACATTTCAACCAAGGGCTTATTTATACAACTTTCAACCCAAGTTTCGAACAAACTACCCACAACAACCTGTGGATAACTACTCGCCATTATCAAAAAAGTAAGATAAACGAGCCCTAGGGTTTAGATATTCTCTAACTTGCTCCGGTAACTTGCTTGGATTAACTGCATTGACAATTTTTATCTCTTTAGTAAATAGGTCAATGATCGGGGCTTGGGTTCTTGGAACGCTAGGATCATAGATCAGTACGTTCGGATAAAGCATATGTTTGGCATTAACCGAAATCACGATTCCAATTGATTCATTGGAAAGCTGCACGACAGTACCCGGCGGATAGACTCCCATAAACTTAACCAATAGACTCAAATTATCCTGACTATATAGATGTTTGCAGTTCTTATATAAGTGGGACAATGCCAAGTATGGGATCATTTGTTGAGATTGCGCTTTACCATGACAAAGATTATCGAATGCGTTAGCCACTGAAACTATTTTGGTAAGTTCATCTATCTCTTCTTCTTTTAAGCCTTCAGGATAACCAGAGCCATCATTCATTTCATGATGTTGAGCGATTACTTTTTTGGCACTTTCAGGAAAGTCATCAATTCCAGAGACAATATCAGCACCATATTTCGTATGAAGTTTTAGGTAATTCTCTTCCGGTGCTGTCAGCGTACTCTGCTTTCTAAGTATTGCAGCTGGTATTTTGATCTTTCCTACATCATGGAACAACGCAGCAAAAGAAAGCGCTTTCAATTGTTGAGTATTGTAGCCTTTAGCTTTACCTATCATTAACGCAACGACAGAGACATTTAATGTATGAAAGTAAATGTCTTCAAAGTCAGCTTTAGCATTCATAAGGTGTAAGGTAACGCTATCGTCACTTGCCAGTATTTCAACAATATCATCAACTAGACTTTTAACCTCTCCTACCGCATCTATAGGTCGGTTACGAATTTTTGTCATTACTGAACGCATTCGAGCAAGCGAGCGCTCGAACTCTTTCTCACAATGACTGACTCTACGACGGTAAGAGCTTAGGGTTTCGATACGTTCATGCTTATCTTTCCACATCCTTTCAGTTTCAAGGCTTATCTGGAGATCTGAATCGGCCCCTTTCTCTATCTTGTGATTAGAAGGTAAAGGTGCAGTATCGCTTTGACTTAGATTTATATAGACATGCTTAATCCCAAGATGCCGAATTATTTTCACTTGAGCGTCATCTTTTATTTTGAAGCTGTTGAATAAAAATGGGTGTTCATTCCATTTTAGGGGGAGTCGTATATGTAGGCCGGCCTGGATGCGATCTACAGTAATCTTTATGCTGCCCATATTTATATAATATTGATTAATAATCTATATTTATAATTCTAATAAAACCACGCGGGAATTTCACTATCCAATTTCACAGGTTCAACTTAAAGAATCACAATGCACCATCCAACGAATACCGAACTTATCTTCCACTTTACCAAATCTAGCGCCCCAAAACGTATCTGCGAGTGGCGTCATTATTCGCCCCCCTTGTTTAAGCTTCTCAAAAATTTTCTCTTGAGTTGCGGTATCCTCTGTAACCAAGGAAAGTGCCAGATTGTTCCCTTCAAGTTCTTTAGCTTTAACGCCATCAGACATCATGAGCTTCATACCAAATGCTTCGAACTCAGCGTGCATAACCCAACTAGGTTGTGCACCCTCTATTACCTGAGGAGCATCACTAAAGAGTTGCTTCGATAAAACAACACCACCAAAGCATTTATGATAAAAATCTAACGCTTCACTACAACGACCATCAAAAAACAAGTAAGGGGTTACTGTCAGCATATGTTTCTCCTCTATTAGTCCTTTAAACATAGACAATAGACGTGAGAATGACAGATAACATTCTGATTTAAGATAATTAATTTACTAAGGAATCGCATTACGAACGGAAACGGTAATATTTTGGAATGGCACAATAAGAACTGACTGATTGGACAGGCGTTCCTGCCGCTACTACGAAGGCAACGCTTTCTATTCTCCAGATATAACAAAGCCCCGACTTGAGTCGAGGCTTTGTTATTTAAATATGGTACCGGTAGGCGGACTTGAACCGCCACGCCCGAAGGCAACGGATTTTGAATCCGTCGTGTATACCAATTTCACCATACCGGCATTATCTTGGGGCATTGCCCTGTCGATGTTTGGCATTATACGTATGCGAACTGATGTGGCAAGTATAAAAACTTGAATTCATGTGTGTTTGCCGATAATTTCGCCACTAAGTCATAAGCTGTGCGTCATGTCTCTTTTCAGGCCAAGCCTTAAACTATATTCTGACGCCTCAATTTTTAAAGAAGTAATAACACCATGACATCAACAAACACTCTGCCACCAGCTGGGGTAATGCGCCGATTTGGTGCCTTGTTCTATGACGCTCTTATCGTAATCGCTATTGAAATGATGGCTGCCGGCATCATTGTTGCTCTACTGCACGCGCTCATGGCTCTTGGTATTTTTAACCATAGCGGCTATGCCGATGTCAGTGACTTCTTGACTAATCATCCGATTTGGAGCCCTGCGTATACTTTTTACTTAGTCGTCGTTTGGGTTTACTTCTTTGTCTTCTTCTGGACCAGAGCAGGTCAAACTCTGGGGATGAGAGCTTGGAAGCTACGAGTTCAAAACAAAGATGGCTCTGCGATCACAATAACTCAAGCGCTAATACGTTTAGGTACATCGGGGTTTGGACTTGCAAACTTATGTGTTCCATTCGATCCTCAGAAACGTGGCTTTCACGATATCTGGGCAAAGACCGAAGTCGTTGTGTTGCCAAAAGCACAATAACGCTATTAAGCGAACTTAAAGCAAGATCAAAAAAGGAAGGCGCAATGCCTTCCTTTCTTCTATTTATAGTTTCCGCCTCAAAAGCATAATGGCAATTCCGAAGAACACCACGCTAGGGGCTATCGCACCAAAAGCAGGTGGTATTTGGTAAACCAAGCTGATTGGCCCAAAGAACTCGCTGGATATATAGAAAGTAAAACCAGCAATCACACCAGAGAGAATCCTTGCTCCCATGGTCACGCTACGTAAAGGACCAAAGATAAACGACAATGCCATCAACATCATGACCGCTATCGAAATAGGTTGAGTTATCTTTCGCCACAATGCTAGCTCATAACGTGCTGCATCTTGTTCTGATGCTTTGAGATAAGAAACATAGTCATACAGCCCACTTAACGACAGCTCCTCCGGTTTCACCGTCACTATCGCGAGTTTGTCTGGAGCTAACGATGTTTCCCAAGAAAAAGTCGGTAAACTCTCTTTAGTGACCTGAATATCATTCTCAAAAGAGGTGACCTCAACATCGCGCATTGTCCAAACGTTGTTTCCAACGTAATCGACTTCTTTTGAATATATGGCCGTTTTCAGAGCCTTGTTCTCATCATAGCGCCACATGTTCAAACCATAGAGCTTATCATCGTCTATTTTAACAATGAAAATGAAGTCATTGGCATCTCGAGCCCAAACACCGCTTTGAGTAGAGATAATACTACCACCAGCAACCGAGATGGTTCTTAAGTCACGAGCCATCTTCTGCGCTTGCGGGGCTCCCCACTGCCCAAGTAATGTCACTATCACCATTAACGGAATCGCAGTCTTAAGTACCGATAAACCAATATCTAACTTAGAGAAACCCGCGGCTTGCATAACCACAAGCTCAGAACTCGCAGCAAGCATACCAAGCCCAATCAATGCACCAAGCAATGCCGCCATTGGGAAGAACATTTCGATATCACGAGGAATACTCAATAAAACGAAATACAACGCTTGTAATAGATCGTATGTACCACGACCTACCTTCCGCAATTGCTCAACGTACTTGATAATTCCAGAGAGACCGACAAACGTCACCAATACCAGTGACGTGGTCGCGATGATGGTTCTGCCTATATATAAATCGAGAATCTTAAACACGGCTTAAGCCAACCTCTTATTCTTGAATTTTTCTTTCAAACGCCTAACCGGCACACTATCCATAAAGTTGGCACCAATCGCGACAAACAATAATAATGCATTGATTGGCCACATGCCTATTGCAGCAGGAATGTCCCCTTCTTCAATTGAAGATTTGGTTGCACTGATTGCCAAGAAGTAAGTCAAATAAATCAGGATTGCCGGACCTATTTTTGCAAAACGACCTTGTCGTGGATTAACTGCTGACAGCGGTACAACGAGCATAGTCAACAATGGGATACACAACACCAGTGACATGCGCCACTGCAATTCAGCCTTGGCACGATTATCTTGATTTCCAATAAGATCAATAGTTGGAATCGCTTCCCACTCTCGACCTTTCTTCTCTACTTCACGCTGACCAATTAAGCCTTCATACTCTTCAAAGTGCGTCACTCTATAATCAAGGCGAGAAGGCACTCCTTCATGACGAGTACCATCGTACATCACAATAACTTGGCGGCCATCGCTCAATTCTTTTACGTCTCCCGACTTAGAGAACATCACACTAGGAAGCACTGAGTCACGAGGTCGCATTTGAGAAACGAACACATTGTCTAATTGATTACCATCGATACCCTCTATAAACACAACTGAAGAACCATCGGGAGTCCTTGCAAATTTGCCTTTGGGTAGTAAATCGACGCTGTTCTCTGCAGCCACTTCCTCATACATTTGTTCTACTTTATCTTGTGACCACGGAGACAGCCAAAAGGAGTTAAAAGCAGCGACAGTTGCGGTAATCAACGCCAGATAAAGTGCTGATTGGATGAGGAATTTATTGCCAATACCCGTAGCATTCATCACCACAATCTCACTTTCGGCATAAAGGCGGCCAAAAGTCAGCAAAATGCCAATATAGATACTAAGTGGAAGCATCAAGAGCCCCATCGCTGGCATATTTAGACCCACGATCGATAATACAAGGCTTGCTGGAATATCACCATCAGAGGCGTCGGCTAAAACACTGATGAACTTTTGGCTGAGAAACACGAGAAAGAGAACAAAAAATATCGCAAATTGGCTCTTGATTGTCTCTCGGATCAAATATCTAACAATAATCACGCTCAAATTACCTATACAAAACTTGTTTTTTTGATTGAATCACTATAATTTCCCGTTGAACCTTTTATTTTTTAAATTTTTAGCTAAGTGTTAACGTTCTTCTTTAAGGTCAGTTCCATTATAGGATCCAACAAGTAAGAACCCATTATCCAACATTTAGTTCGATTTGTCTTCAGGATGTAGGAGTACGCATGGAGTTCAGTGTAAAAAGTGGCAGCCCAGAGAAACAGCGCAGCGCATGTATCGTTGTCGGTGTATTCGAACCGCGCCGCCTTTCTCCAGTAGCCGAGCAGTTAGATAAGATTAGCGATGGCTATATTAGTTCACTGCTTCGTCGCGGTGATCTAGAGGGTAAACCTGGCCAGATGCTACTACTGCATCAAGTACCTGGTGTACTTTCAGAACGTGTTCTGCTTGTAGGCTGCGGTAAAGAACGTGAGCTAGGCGAGCGTCAATATAAAGAAATTATCCAAAAAACCATCAGCACACTAAACGAAACGGGTTCTATGGAAGCAGTATGTTTCCTGACTGAACTGCACGTTAAAGGTCGTGATACTTACTGGAAAGTTCGCCAAGCAGTAGAAGCGACTAAAGATGGCCTTTACACTTTTGATCAATTCAAGAGTAATAAACCAGAGACTCGTCGTCCACTACGTAAACTGGTATTCAACGTACCAACTCGTCGTGAATTGAGCCTTGGTGAGAAAGCAATCTCTCACGGTCTTGCGATTGCTTCAGGTGTGAAAGCGTCTAAAGATTTAGGCAACATGCCACCTAACATCGCAAATCCTGCTTACCTTGCTTCTCAAGCTCGTCGCTTGGCCGATGATTACGAGACAGTGAAAACTAAGATCATTGGCGAAGAAGAGATGGAAAAGCTGGGTATGACTTCATACTTAGCGGTAGGCCGTGGTTCTAAGAACGAATCTATGATGTCTATCATGGAATATAAAGGTGCTGCTGACCCAGATGCAAAACCGATTGTTCTAGTCGGTAAAGGTCTTACTTTCGATTCAGGCGGTATTTCGCTTAAGCCTGGTGAAGGTATGGATGAGATGAAGTACGACATGTGTGGTGCGGCTTCTGTATTCGGTACAATGAAGGCACTAGCTAAACTGAACCTACCGATTAATGTAGTTGGTATCCTAGCAGGTTGTGAAAACATGCCAGGCAGCAATGCTTACCGCCCAGGTGATATCCTAACGACCATGTCAGGCCAAACAGTTGAAGTGTTAAACACGGATGCTGAAGGTCGCTTGGTTCTATGTGATGCGCTTACTTACGTTGAACGCTTTGAACCAGACTGTGTTGTCGATGTAGCAACACTCACTGGCGCGTGTGTGATGGCGTTAGGTCACCACATCAGTGCTGTACTGTCTAATCACAACCCACTATCTCACGAGTTAGTGAATGCTTCTGAGCAAGCAAGTGACAGAGCATGGCGCATGCCAATGGCCGATGAATACCATGAGCAACTAACGAGTCCATTTGCAGATATGGCAAATATCGGTGGCCGACCTGCTGGTACAATCACAGCAGCATGTTTCTTATCTAAATTTGCTAAAAAGTACCACTGGGCACACATTGACAGTGCCGGCACAGCTTGGAAGTCAGGCGCAGCGAAAGGCTCGACAGGTCGTCCTGTCTCAATGCTTGTCCAATTCTTATTGAACCGCAGCGGCCATGAGACTGAAGAGCAATCTTCAAAATAATAGAAAGGGCCTACGGGCCCTTTTTTAATAAGCGTTATTTGCTAGCTCCTGTTGACCAAGTATGATTGGTTTCCACGATTCCAAGTTCGAGTATTCAGTATGCAGACTGCCACATTTTACATTGTGTCTTCAGACAGCCCACAAGCCGGCGAAGAGGGTTTTGCTCACTACGTGTTGTTTCTTGCTCAGCATTTTGCAAAACAAGGCGCTAAACTTTATCTCAACTGTAACGATAAAGTTCATGCTGAGCGTATCGCTGAAGTTTTTTGGCAGGTAGAGCCTACTGAATTTATCGCGCACAACTTGGTTGGCGAAGGTCCAAAATATTCAACGAATATTGAGATAGGCCATCAAGGAGTCAAACCTAATTGGAACCGCCAATTGGTAATAAATCTGGCCGATAATCATACAACCTTTGCGAACGCCTTTGCTCAGGTGATAGACTTCGTTCCTTGCGAAGAAAAAGCTAAGCAACTCGCTCGAGAAAGGTATAAAATTTACCGTCAGGCTGGATATCAGCTACAAACTATCGAGATTCAACATCCATAGTCAAACCTCATAGTTAAAGCTATCTTTGGATTTAGATTCAAGAAGCTTCACTTATGAAGTTTGACCACGATTAACCATTCACAGTATCCGTTATAAGAGCACTATGGAAAAGACATACAACCCAACATCAATCGAACAAGCTCTGTATAAGACTTGGGAAGAGAAAGGCTACTTTAAGCCACACGGTGACACATCAAAAGAAGCTTACAGCATCATGATCCCGCCACCGAACGTCACTGGTAGCCTACACATGGGTCACGCGTTCCAAGATACGATCATGGATACGCTTATCCGTGCTCAACGTATGAAAGGCAAAAACACGCTTTGGCAAGTGGGTACTGACCACGCTGGTATCGCAACTCAAATGGTTGTTGAGCGTAAGATCGCTGCTGAAGAAGGCAAAACAAAACACGACTACGGCCGTGAAGCTTTCATCGACAAGATCTGGGAATGGAAAGGCGAATCTGGTGGCACGATCACTCAACAACTTCGTCGTCTTGGTGCATCTGTAGACTGGGATCGTGAGCGATTCACTATGGATGACGGCCTATCAGCTGCGACTCAAGAAGTATTTGTTCGCCTATACGAAGAAGACCTAATCTATCGTGGTAAGCGTCTAGTAAACTGGGATCCTAAACTGCACACTGCAATTTCTGATCTTGAAGTTGAAAACAAAGACAAAAAAGGTTTCATGTGGCACTTCCGCTACCCACTAGCGAATGGTGTTAAAACCGCTGATGGCAAAGACTACATTGTCGTTGCAACTACACGTCCTGAAACCATGCTTGGTGATACAGGCGTTGCAGTTAACCCTGAAGATCCTCGCTACAAAGATCTTATCGGCAAAGAAATCCTGCTTCCTATCGTAAATCGTCTTATCCCTATCGTAGGTGATGAGCACGCTGACATGGATAAAGGCACGGGTTGTGTGAAAATCACGCCAGCTCATGACTTTAACGATTACGAAGTGGGCAAGCGCCATAGCCTACCAATGATCAACATCCTAACGTTCAACGGTGATATCCGTGATGCGGCTGAAATCTTCACAACGAACGGTGAAGAAAGCGATGTGTACTCAACAGAGCTTCCAGAAAAATACCAAGGTATGGAGCGCTTTGCAGCTCGTCGTGCAACGGTTGCTGAATTTGAAGAGCTAGGCCTACTTGAAGAAATCAAAGATCACGATCTAACCGTTCCTTACGGTGACCGTGGTGGTGTGGTTATCGAACCAATGCTGACGGACCAATGGTACGTGCGTACAGCGCCTCTTGCTGCTCCTGCTGTTAAAGCCGTTGAAGATGGTGAGATCCAATTCGTACCTAAGCAGTACGAAAACATGTACTTCGCGTGGATGCGTGACGTGCAAGACTGGTGTATCTCTCGTCAACTTTGGTGGGGCCACCGTATCCCAGCATGGTACGACAACGATGGTAAAGTTTACGTAGGTCGCACTGAAGAAGAAGTTCGTGAAAAGAACAACCTTTCACCGGTAATTGTTCTTAAGCAAGACAACGACGTTCTTGATACATGGTTCTCTTCTGCACTTTGGACGTTCGGCACACAAGGCTGGCCTGAAGATACTGAAGCAATGAAAACATTCCACCCTTCAGAAGTACTAGTATCTGGTTTTGATATTATCTTCTTCTGGGTTGCTCGTATGATCATGATGACCATGCACTTCGTGAAAGACGAAGACGGCAAGGCTCAAGTACCTTTCAAAACAGTTTACATGACGGGCCTTATCCGTGATGAAAACGGCGACAAGATGTCTAAATCGAAAGGTAACGTACTTGACCCTATCGATATGATTGACGGCATCGGCCTTGAAGAGCTAGTAGAAAAGCGTTGTGGCAACATGATGCAACCTAAACTGGCTGCTAAGATCGAAAAAGCAACACGTAAGACTTTCGAAGATGGTATCGAACCATACGGTACTGATGCACTGCGTTTCACTCTTGCTGCTATGGCTTCAACTGGCCGTGACATCAACTGGGACATGAAGCGTCTTGAAGGTTACCGTAACTTCTGTAACAAGCTATGGAACGCAAGCCGTTACGTATTGATGAACACAGAAGAGCACGATTGTGGCATGCCACTGTCTGTTGAAGACCGTGCAAACATGGAATTCTCTCTAGCAGACAAGTGGATTGAATCTCAGTTTGAAGTTGCAGCGAAAGAATTTAACGCTCATCTAGACAACTACCGTCTAGACATGGCAGCAAACACGCTTTACGAATTCATCTGGAACCAATTCTGTGACTGGTACCTAGAGCTAACTAAACCTGTTCTTTGGAAGGGTACTGAAGCTCAACAACAAGCGACTCGTTACACGCTTATCACGGTTCTAGAGAAGACTCTGCGTCTTGCTCACCCTGTTCTTCCTTACATCACTGAATCTATCTGGCAAAGCGTTAAGCCGCTAGTAGACGGCGTTGAAGGCGAGACCATCATGACTCAAGCGCTTCCTCAGTTTAATGAAGCTAACTTCAATGCTGAGATCGTTGACGACATCGAATGGGTTAAAACTTTCATCACAGCTATCCGTAACCTACGTGCGGAATACGACATTGCACCAAGCCAAGGCTTAGAAGTAATGATCAAAGTCGCTGATGAGAAAGATGCAGCTCGTATCGAAGCAAATAAGATCGTTCTTACTTCTCTAGCTAAGCTAGACGATATTAAAGTTCTAGCAGACGGCGAAGCGACTCCAGCTTGTGCAACTAAACTTGTTGGCAAATCTGAGCTGATGATCCCAATGGCGGGTCTTATCGACAAAGATGCTGAGCTTGCTCGTCTAGATAAAGAAGTAGCGAAGACTCACGGTGAGATTAAGCGTATCGAAGGTAAGCTAGGTAACGAAGGTTTTGTTGCTAAAGCACCAGAAGCGGTTATCGCGAAAGAGCGTGAAAAGCTTGAAGGCTACCAAGAAACTCTTGTTAAGCTAGAAGAGCAAAAAGCGACAATCGCTGCATTGTAATTGGTAAATTAACCTACCAATTCAAGCATATAAAAAGGGCAGATTATTCTGCCCTTTTTTGATCTTGTTAGTTATTACTATTGAACTCTTTTCAGTAAATCAATACGCTCTGTTAACTCAGGATGAGTCCTTAACCAAGCTGGTAACTCAGTCAGATGGTCAGAACTTCCTTGCAACAATTCAAACATCTCACTCATTGGCTTGTTGGTACCATGTATCAGCCACATCGAGTCCTCAGCATACCTATCAGCTTCGCGTTCCGCTTGCTGTGACTGACCATTGTTAGCAAAAAATACACCAATTCCCGCTAAGTTATCAATCACTCCGGAACTCTCTCCGGTCAACAATGCGACAGAGATCGAGAGCAAGCTCGAACGCACAATGCTTTTCATGACATGCTGATGCTCTAAATGCCCCAATTCATGAAACAAAATACCATCCAATTGCTGCTGGGTTTCCATGAGCTTTACCAAGTCATCGAGCACAATAATAGTGTTATGGCTTAACGCAAAAGCATTTACTCCTAAATCGGAAGAGCGAAATAGTAAACGAACCTTTCCATCAATACCAAGCTCTCTTAAATGTCCTTCAAATCGCTGCCGAATTTTGCCCTGACGAGACAGATCTAATTCAGACGGCTCAAATAATTGCTTGTCCAGAGAAACTAAAACTCGCTCTTCTACCATTTTTGAGACCGGTTCAGGAAGATAAGCGACGACACGCTCAGTAATCCACGGAATACCATGAGTAAATGTTCCAACCGTCAAGGAAAGTATGACTACGCTGCAGATTACGAGCACTAGTGCGTTCTTTTCTAACTTTCCGACCCAACCATACTGGTTATGCTGCTTTAAAAATGTCGTTAGTTCATCACAAGGTTGAGCGACAAAAAGCCAACCATCAGGAAAAGTAATTTTACTTGGCGTTGAACCAACACCAACACTGACCTCGACCCTCTCAAGCCTCGCAGATATACGTTGCTCTCCGACATAAAGTACCAACATACCATCCAATGAAGTATCAAGCTTTGCCTCGCAGCGTTCAGAGCTGCGAGGCGGGTGAGCTAATCCCAATAACATTAGCCAATACCGAGATCGACATCAAAAGCTTGCGCCACTTCATCAGCAACAGCTGACTTCACATTAGAGTCTTGATCGCTAGCAACTAATAACTCTATGTCACCGTAAACAAAGGTATTATTAGCAAAATAGTTCGTCGTTCTTACCATAACCCAAGGTCGAGCAAGACCAATAGTCACAACTTGAAGTAAGAAATTAGTTACCACTACGCTCACATAACCTTTAACGGTCAACGTCGATGCAAAGCTAAATTCAGACGCAGCCTCTGAGTCTTTTCCTTCTAGAACCAATCGAGAGAATGTGTAGTTGCGCACTTTTACTTTAAGGTACGCACCAATCGCAAGACCGATAGCAATAAAGACCAAGTAGTACCCGATCATAAAGGTAGCAATATCGCTATGACTCATGATCTCAGTAAATGATTCAAGGTTACTAACTAGGTTTACGCCAACAATAGCAACAAAGCTCACCAAAACTAGAGCCATCAGCGCCAACCAAATCAGTGTCGCGATAATATAGGTTTTAAAGTAAAACGCATTTTTGTAATCCGCTTTGAACTGGCGTTCGCCATAGCGATAACCATTAGAGAAATAGTTTGCAATGCCAACCAACGACCACGCTTGTAGGCATACATAAGCAGGTAATAACACCAACGTTGCTAGCACGCCTGCCACTATGTTCAGCTTCATTGCAAACACAACCACACCAATTGCTGCAACAAATCCTAGAGTCGCTAAAGTACCGCGCCCTAGAATCGCCCAATACGCGCCTGCAATTGTTCCATTAAATGAAAAATGTACATTACGAAAGCTGGTCATCGCTGAATCAAAGCGAGCATTGCTACGAGACAATAAAGGTAACAGTAGTACAAATGCGACTATTAGCCCTAAAGACAACAAAGGTGAAACTTGTTCAGAAACAAACCAAATCACTACACAAACGACCGCAATAATACGCCCTTTTAGGATCTGCATTGGTTGCCCATGATATTCAAAGCTATCACCTGCGATCGACGTATGGCCGTAGAAATACCGCTTATTACGTACTTTTGCCCACGCCGAATAAATACCGAACGTGATCACTGATAGTAGAATGTTAACAATCCATATTCCAAAGTACTCTTTCCCTTTTCCACTAAAGAGAACCTTAGTTTCCAACTCTTTGTTTTCCATTTTAACTCCATCTGACGTTTATCATTAAACCATGTGCATCTTAGTGCTCATTGAGAGAATGCACGCTATAGAAACACGCCATGTTAATCAATAATTTGAGTGGATAAATCAAAGGGAGTTATCATAAACTTTACAAATACTAACAAAGGGTTGAATAACTCTTACTAAGGTATTTGTCACCATACAATTGCACTTAACTAGGGGTAATGTTATCTCTAGAATTCTTTAATAGCTTTTGCCTATCAAAACAATCTTAACTTCCCATTAGATTTAATGATAATAATTCTCAATAATAGTTCTATCGAAACAACACAACGACTGAGTAATTATCATGAAAAAGACACTAACCTTTGCCGCATTACATTTTACTACCGCATTTAGTGTCGCTTATGTACTAACAGGCGATATATTAATTGGTAGCTTAATCGCTATGATTGAGCCTTCTGTGAATACCGTCGCCTTCTATTTTCATGAAAAGGCTTGGGCTCAAGTTCCAGCGCTTAAAGCTCGTCAGTGGATGACTAAATTAAAAACAGCAAGCTTCGCTACTATCCACTTTAGTGTTGCCTTTACCGTTGTCTACTTATTGACTGGCGATGCCTTTGTTGGTGGTGTGATGGCAACGTTAGAACCCGCTTTGAATACCGTGGCTTACTACTTCCATGAGAAAGTTTGGCTACGAAAGGCAGAAAGCCAAACAACACAGCCACAGTTTTGTTTGCACCAACACGCTTAACCTAGAGAGTTTATTGTTGACATAGTTGCGGTGCGCAATTAAATTGTAGTTGTACATCGCAACCATATTGAGAGGCAACATGACTTCAGCACAACTTAGAGAATTATCACGTCAGCTCGTTCGACAGCTTGGAATGCTCGACAAAGATTGTGGTGATATTGCCCTACCTCCGATTCAAGCGCATACGCTTATCGAACTAGAGCAGCAGCCATTAACCGTGAATCAATTAGCGGATAAGCTCAATATTGATAAGTCCAACGCCAGTAGAGCAGTCAACAATCTAGCGAAGAACTCGTTAATTCAAACCTCGCCACACCCCAACGATAAGCGCAGTGTTGTTGCTTCAGTTACAGAACAAGGGATAAACACTCTTACCCAACTTCACAGTCAACAGAATCAGTTTTATGACTCGGTACTTGAGCGTTTAACGGAAGCGGAAACTCAACAAGTTTCGGGGGGAATTAAGCACTACCTTAAAGCACTGCAACAAAGCCACGCTTCAAGCGGTGTGGTGGTTCGTCCCCTACAACAGCAAGACAACACCGTAGTGGCCAATGTAATTCGCCAAGTCTCTTATGAGAACGGGCTAACCGAAGATAAAGGTTATGGTGTAGCAGATCCTACCTTAGAAGACATGTTTAGCGTTTATAACAATGAAAGATCTCAGTATTGGGTAATTGAACTTGATGGAAAGGTTGTCGGTGGTGGTGGATTTGCACCATTAGCAGGTATGCCAGAAGTCTGTGAACTGCAAAAGATGTACTTCTTGCCAGAAACAAGAGGCAGAGGCTTAGCGAAGAGGTTGGTTAATATGTCGATGGAGAAAGCTAAGGAACTGGGTTATCAACATATGTATCTAGAAACGACCGAATGCCTTAATGCCGCCGTAAAACTTTACGAAAAATTGGGCTTTGAACACCTTGATTCAGCTTGGGGAGAAACAGGCCATGACGCTTGTGAGGTTGTCATGGCCAAAACGCTATAATGTGTTTTTGAAATAGGGTTAGCGTCGGCAGTTCATCAGATGATAAGCAAGTGAGCGAATTGATTCCTTACGTAACGGGCTAATTAAATAACCGCTAACTACGCAAAAAATTACTCACGCAAGAGGCTGGATTCAAGGCTACGAAAGAACTCTCTTTTTTCCCATCGAGTTCCACTTCTAACTGATATAAATGCTTAGGGTTGGGCTTCTCAAGGTTAAATACCATTGGAGCCTCAACCTGAAACACAACACCCGTATGCTCTGCTCGCACATCAATCGGCCTCACGAGAGTCATACCATTAAACTTGATTGATGCCGATATTAACCCTGGCTTTAGCGTTTGATAGATAACATCTACTTTAAACTCACAGCCACCACCGTGATGCCAGATTTGCTCGGTGACGACTTGCTCAAGCTTGACGTTACGAACGAACTGCAAATATGGAGCTTGCCAGATTCCAATCCGAGAATCTGATTTAGCGACGACCTGTGAAGGGATAGAGTCATCCATATCCTCTTCAAGCAACAGGCTCTCCTCTTCTTCAAGGAAAAGGATCTCAAAACGATTTCGACCAGGCTGCATATAAGGGCGGATGTCTTTACGATATTCAGCTTCGCTGCCATCACAGTCAAACACGGCAACGCCATTGAGTCGCACTTCTGCAAAGTAGTCAACGCCTGCGACGATTAGCTCAACAAATGGGCACGCCAACATGGCATCATCCACTTCGATGTCATGCATCAGGTGCCATTCTTGCTCTGCGATTTCCTCTTCACTCAAGCTATTAGGGAGCTTTGAGCTTAATGGAGCAGGAAAGGTAATGTCATCTTGTGGGATAGAGAGATCCGTCAGTGGCGAAATTTGCCAAAGACCATCGAGAGGTAGCCGCATGCCATTCCTTGAGCTAGATCAATTTTGACCACATTATAATGAATGAATGCATATAAAGACATTTATTTTTCTGAGGACAAAAAAATGCCAGCTCAAGGCTGGCATTCTTTAAAACTGGGAGAGATTACTCTTCGTCTTCATCATCTTCGTCAGGGTAGATAGCATCTTCACCTTCGTAGTAAGTGCCCCAACCGTCGTAGATAATGTCAAACTTCTCTGCAAGATTTACAAGCTTCTCAACTTGCTCATCAATCGCTTCTGCGTTCAGAGTACACTGCATCGTTGCATCACAACAAAGTAGCTTGTTGCCATCTTCGTCTTCTGTCTCTTCAGCTTCAAGCACTTCAAAGCCCATTTTGAATGCTTCAACAACGGCTTTCTCAAGTACTGCGAAATCTTCAGCGAATAGGTGATGCTCGATATCGTATAGAGCTTCAGGATCGCTACCATCTTCGATTAGTGCTTCAATGATGTCGCGAGTCTCTCCTTTTTGAAATTCAATTAATTCCGCTACTGATAGATATTCATCTTCGTGAGACATGTGTCTGCTCCAGAGTGTTGACTATGAAAAGATCAAATTTGATTGCCACGAAATATGGCACGGATCGCCTAGAAAAGCCACCTAGATCAGGTGTAGAAGAGCAAGTTTATCGCTAGATAACAGAAGGGATATCAATTAAAAAGTGAAATCAAAATCACAGAAACAAATTTTCAACATATTATTAACTACCGTGTGTTTTAGCATTTCATTTTTATTGTTACTTTTAGCCTTACTCCTTCAAAATTGAGTGGTTAGTCATATCAGATGCATACTGCCGAACACTTCATCGATGCATAAAACCTCACTTATAAGTAAGTAACTGCATAAATTTTGAATGAAAAATCACGTTCACCAAGCAAAGTGGATTATCAAATCACTGAAATTAGAGCATAGATCCGCAAAAAGTTTGTTCCAGAACTCAGCCTTTCAGTTGGATTTTAATATTGACAATCACAAACAACTCAGCATTTAAAACCAAAAATATCAAAATAACATAACCTTTACACAAGTTTCAAAACTTGCATATTACGAACAAGCTTGTCATAAATAGACGCTGGATTAATAGTAAGGATGCAAAATGAGTAAGCTGTACGTTGGCTCCGAAGTCGGTCAATTAAGACGAGTTCTCCTAAATAGGCCTGAAAGGGCACTCACCCACCTCACCCCTTCTAACTGTCATGAGCTACTCTTTGATGATGTACTTGCAGTAGAAGCAGCAGGTGAAGAACACGATGCCTTTGCGACAACACTTCGTAACCAAGACGTTGAAGTGTTATTACTGCATGATCTACTGGTTGAGACACTCGCTGTAGCACAAGCTCGTGAGTGGCTGCTTAATACTCAAATCTCTGATTTCCGTTACGGCCCTACATTCGCACGTGATTTAAGAGAGTACCTTGCTCAAATGGACAATGAGCACTTGGCGACGATCCTACTTGGTGGTTTAGCCTACTCTGAGCTTCCTATTAAATCTTCGTCAATGCTACCGAAGATGCACCGCCCACTTGATTTCGTTATTGAGCCGCTACCTAACCATCTATTTACCCGCGATACTTCTTGCTGGGTTTATGGCGGTGTCTCTCTTAACCCTATGATGATGCCTGCTCGTCAACGAGAAACGAATCACTTGCGAGCAATATATCGCTGGCACCCTGTATTCGCAGGACAAGATTTCATTAAGTACTTCGGTGATGAAGATCTTCATTACGACAACGCCAATATTGAAGGTGGAGATGTACTGGTTATCGGTAAAGGCGCTGTTCTTATCGGTATTTCAGAGCGTACCAAGCCACAAGGTGTCGAAAACCTAGCTGCGAGTTTATTCAAGTCCGGTCAAGCTAAAGAAGTGATTGCGATTGATTTACCGAAGCACCGCTCTTGTATGCACCTTGATACGGTCATGACGCACATGGATATCGACACATTCTCTGTCTATCCAGAGATCGTTCGCAAAGATTTAGACACCTGGCGCTTAACGCCAAAAGAAAATGGCGAAATGCGAGTAGAGAAAGCTGAAAACTACCTAACAGCGATTGAAGGCGCACTGGATCTCGATCAACTGAAGATCATCACAACTGGTGGTGATAACTACGAAGCTGAACGTGAACAGTGGAATGACGCTAACAACGTACTGACGGTGAAACCGGGTACGGTTATCGGCTATGAGCGTAATGTTTACACCAATGAAAAATACGACAAAGCAGGTATCGAAGTTCTGACGATTCCGGGCAATGAGCTAGGTCGTGGCCGAGGTGGCGCTCGCTGTATGAGCTGTCCTATCGAAAGAGACGGTATCTAAGCCACAAAACTCAATAAAGCGAACACACTAACTTATCTAGGCCAGTACCATTGTACTGGCCTTTTTTATCAAATTAATAAAATAAATATTCACAAATATAGCATTTTTATGTTTAACTAAGTTCTTCATTGATCCTATATACGCAAGGAGCGAGAGATGGCCTTTAATCTTCGCAATCGTAACTTTCTAAAACTTCTCGACTTTACTCCTAAAGAGATTCAGTTTTTACTCGACCTGTCTGCCGACCTTAAAAAAGCTAAGTATGCAGGTACAGAGCAGAAAAAGCTTAACGGTAAAAACATCGCTTTGATCTTTGAAAAAGCATCCACTCGAACTCGATGTGCTTTTGAGGTAGCTGCTTTTGATCAAGGCGCTCAAGTCTCTTATTTAGGCCCTTCTGGTTCTCAGATTGGTCAGAAAGAATCAATGAAAGATACGGCGCGTGTATTAGGTCGCATGTACGATGGCATTGAATACCGAGGGTTTGGCCAAAGCATTGTCGAAGACCTAGGCGCTTATGCTGGTGTACCGGTTTGGAATGGCTTAACCGATGAGTTCCACCCCACTCAGATCTTGGCTGATTTCCTCACTATGCTTGAGCATGGTCGCGGTAAACATCTGCATCAAATCAGCTTTGCTTACCTTGGTGATGCACGTAACAACATGGGTAACTCTCTGTTAGTGGGTGCCGCGAAAATGGGCATGGATATTCGCCTTGTCGCGCCAAAAGCATTTTGGCCAGAAGAGCACCTTGTCGAAGAGTGCCAAGCTATCGCGCAAAGTACAGGTGCAAAAATCACGCTGACAGAAGACGTTGCCGAAGGTGTGAAAGGCTGTGATTTCCTTTATACCGATGTTTGGGTTTCTATGGGTGAAGCGCCAGAAGCTTGGGACGAACGTGTTGCTGTAATGACACCTTACCAAGTGAATATGAATGTCATTAAGCTCACAGGTAACCCTCAAGTGAAATTCATGCATTGCCTGCCCGCTTTCCACAACAATGAAACCGTGATCGGCCAGCAAGTTGCAGACAAATATGGAATGAACGGCTTAGAAGTCACTGACGAAGTCTTTGAATCGGATTACTCAATTGTATTTGATGAAGCAGAGAATCGCATGCATACCATCAAAGCGGTAATGGTTGCGACTCTGGGCCAATAGCGAATACTGAAAGTAAACAAAAGCTTGATGTAATCGCTTGCGCTCACAAATTGAAAGCGTATAATTCTCGGCAATTTGTCTGAGAGTAGTGAAAATGACGCCAAGCAATGTTGTGATAAAACATAATGATATTGTGAAAACACATAATAAAATTGTGAAAACACCAAATATTGCTCGCAAGCTAGCATGCTTGCCAGGCCGTCTATTCTGCTTTTCAGCACTTTTTTAAAGCCTCCCATTATGGGGGGCTTTTTTATGGCCAATACATTATTGTGGGGAAGAAGATCATGGCGAATTCGCTCTATCAAAAGCACATCATCTCAATTCCAGAGCTTTCTCGTGAAGAGCTAGAATTAATTGTTCAAACGGCAGGTCAACTTAAAGCTGAACCAAACCCAGAACTCATCAAGAACAAAGTTGTTGCCAGCTGCTTCTTCGAACCTTCTACGCGAACTCGTCTCTCTTTTGAAACTGCGATTCAACGCATCGGTGGTGATGTGATTGGTTTTGATAGCGGTGGTAACACGTCACTGGCGAAGAAAGGCGAAACGCTAGCAGACTCAGTACAGGTTATCTCTTCATACGTTGATGCTTACGTAATGCGCCACCCTCAAGAAGGCGCAGCGCGTCTGGCTTCTGAGTTCTCAAACGGTGTACCTGTGATTAACGCGGGCGACGGCGCAAACCAACACCCAACACAAACGCTATTAGACCTGTTCTCTATCGCCGAAACTCAAGGCCGCCTCGACAACCTTAACGTTGCATTCGTTGGTGACCTTAAGTACGGCCGTACAGTTCACTCGTTGACTCAAGCACTAGCAAAGTTCGACAACATCTGTTTCTACTTCGTTGCTCCAGAAGCACTGGCGATGCCTGACTACATTTGTGAAGAGCTTGATGAAGCGGGCATCAAGTACCAACTGCTGACAGACATGGAAGATGTGATTCCAGATTTGGATGTTCTGTACATGACTCGAGTTCAAAAAGAACGTTTTGATGAATCGGAATACGCGCACATCAAATCAGCGTACATCCTGACGGCTCCGATGTTGGAAAATGCACGTGATAACCTAAAGGTTCTTCACCCTCTTCCTCGTGTTGATGAAATTACTGTCGATGTCGATAAAACACCTTACGCTTACTACTTCCAGCAAGCTGAGAACGGTGTTTACGCACGTGAAGCATTGTTAGCCCTTGTTCTTAACGAAACGCTGTAGAGGAGAGATATCATGTCTAAAGAGACTCAATTAAAAGTTGAAGCAATCAAGAACGGAACGGTTATCGACCATATCCCAGCCAACATCGGGATCAAGGTACTCAAACTTTTCGACATGCATAACTCTAATCAGCGAGTAACGATTGGCCTAAACCTGCCATCTTCAGCTCTAGGCGGTAAAGACTTACTCAAGATAGAGAATGTGTTTATCACTGAAGAACAAGCGAGCAAGTTAGCACTTTACGCGCCTCATGCGACCGTCAACCAAATCGAAGATTACGAAGTGGTTAAGAAGCTACCACTAGAACTTCCTGAGCAAATCAACGATGTGTTCGAGTGTCCAAACACCAACTGTATTACTCACAATGAACCCGTTGAAAGCAGCTTTAAGATCTTTGAAAAGAAAGAAGATATTCGATTGAAGTGTAAATACTGCGAAAAAGTCTTCTCTCGTGAGATCGTGACAGAAAGATAACGTCATACGGCAACACCGATCGAACGCAAAAACTATTCAATACCTCGCCTGTGCGGGGTATTTTGATCTTTACCTATCCAAAGTTTGAAGGCACACTGAAAATTGATTTTTATCCAATAACTGATGGAATAAACCAATGACTAAAGTACTTCACACAGAATCTGCTCCAGCTGCAATCGGCCCATACGTACAAGGCGTTGACCTTGGCAACATGGTTCTGACTTCTGGTCAAATCCCAGTAAACCCAGCAACTGGTGAAGTATCTGCTGATATAGCAGAGCAAGCTCGCCAATCTCTAGACAACGTTCAAGCAGTTGTTGAAGCTTCAGGCCTGACTGTAAAAGACATCGTAAAACTAACGGTATTCGTTAAAGACCTAAACGACTTCGGCACAGTAAATGAAGTTTACGGTAAGTTCTTTGATGAGCACGGTGTTGCAAACTACCCTGCACGTTCATGTGTTGAAGTAGCGCGTCTGCCAAAAGATGTAGGTATCGAGATCGAAGCTATTGCGGTTCGCAAATAGGTTTTAATATCTAGAATAAACGGTTTCTAGTAAACAAGTTGGCATAATGCTGAGCGTTTATCAGATACAAAAAAGGTTGCCCAATTGGCAACCTTTTTTATTGTTCATCGTTTCGCTTAGATGATTACTTCTTATTAAGCTCAACCACTTCTTTGTCTAACTCTTCAAGCTTCGCAGCCATCTGCTCACGAGCTAGGTTAGCCAGTTGACGAACATTAGACTTATCGTAATCTTCAGTGCTGATTGGTGGCAGCATTTCAACAATCACATGACCATTGTTCCAACGGTTCAGCTTCACGCCACCTGTTGAGCTACACACGATAGGGATAATAGGTAAGCCAGCGCCAATCGCAGCATGGAAAGCACCCGTTTTGAATGGCAACAAACCACGACCACGAGAACGAGTCCCCTCAGGGAACATCCATACTGAAACATCACTCTCTTTAAGGCTAGTAACCACTTGATCGATAGTACCTACCGCTTTGCTGCGGTTAGCTCGGTCAATTAGGATATTACCCGTCAACCAGTACAGCTGACCAAAAAGAGGCATCCACGCTAGGCTTTTCTTGCCGACTGTCACAACTTTAGGTGTTACCGCTGATGAAATCGTGAATAGATCCCAGCTATTTTGGTGGTTTGCAACGTAAACATGTTGGCCACGAGAGTAAGCATCTTCCGGGATACGAAGCTCTAACTTCATGCCAAAGATTTTCGACATGCGACCGAAATAGCGGCCAAAGGTAAATACGTGTTTCGGGTTGCGTGGGCTGAGTAAACAGTAACCACACCCAAATACAAACATAAGAATCGCAAATATCGCCACTGCGAAAATACGTAATATTGCTATCATTTTGTTCCTCACAACCGCCAAGTTGATTCATCTATTTGCACAAAATAGGCAGCAGATTCACTGGCGGTAAATACAACTATAAAAAAGCCGAAACCAAGGTTCCGACTTTTATGTTTTCATCTTACTGATTCATGAACTCACTAACCTAAGTTAGTTCGACTCGCTAAACCGTGTAATGTTTGCGCCTAAGGCTGACAATTTATCTTCAATCTTATCGTAGCCACGATCGATGTGATAAATACGGTCAACAATGGTTTCACCTTGAGCAATACAGCCAGCAATAACAAGACTCGCAGATGCGCGAAGGTCCGTTGCCATTACTTGAGCGCCGCTCAATTTTTTGGTTTCACCACAAATAGCCGTGTTGCCTTCGATCTCGGCTTTTGCGCCCATTCGCTGTAATTCAGGGATGTGCATAAAGCGGTTTTCAAAGATAGTCTCAGTGATAACACCACTGCCCTTCGCCATCATGTTAAGCAGAGTAAATTGCGCTTGCATGTCGGTTGGGAAACCTGGGTGAGGTGCTGTTACGATTTTCACCGCTTTGAGCTCACGATCTGTCATATCAAGGCTGATCCAGTCTTCGCCTGTTTCAACCTTCGCACCCGCTTCTTCAAGCTTCGCTAATGCAGCTTCAAGAAGATGAGCGTTAGTGTTACGACAAACGACTTTACCGCCAGACACTGCCGCAGCAACCAAGAACGTACCGGTTTCAATACGGTCAGCAACCACAGAGTGTTGGCCACCACCAAGACGCTCAACGCCTTCGATAGTGATCGTGTCTGTACCTGCGCCAGAAATCTTAGCACCCAGTTTGTTTAGGAAATCAGCCGTATCAACAATCTCAGGCTCTCGCGCTGAGTTATCTAATACAGTTGTACCTTCAGCCAATGTTGCTGCACACATGATAGTAATGGTGGCACCCACACTTACTTTATCCATCACGATGTGCGCGCCTTTCAGACGGCCATCAACACTTGCTTTCACATAACCATCTTCCAATACAATGGTCGCACCTAGTTGCTCTAGGCCATGGATATGTAAATCAACAGGTCGAGCACCAATTGCACAACCGCCCGGAAGTGACACTTGGCCTTCACCAAAACGAGCGACTAAAGGACCTAAAGCCCAGATAGAAGCGCGCATTGTTTTTACTAAATCGTAAGGTGCACAAAATTCATTAATTTCGCGGCCATCAACATGAACACTACCGTTGCGTGATACTTTTGCGCCTAAACGCTTAAGCAATTCCATCGTAGTATCGATGTCACGTAGGTGAGGAACATTACTCACTTCAACCGGCTCTTCAGCTAGAATTGAAGCAAATAGGATTGGTAGGGCTGCATTTTTTGCGCCTGAGATCGTCACTTCACCGCTTAGCGGCTTATCCGATCCAATAACTCGAAACTTTTCCATCATAAACCTTAAAGTGACATCAGTTTCTTATCACGTTCCCACTCTTCCGGCGTGAAAGCCTTAATAGAAAGAGCATGGATATCATTGCGTTGAATGTATTCCATTAGTGGGCCGTAGATTAGTTGCTGCTTCTTAACTCGATTCATGCCGTCAAAACATGGATCAACCGCAACAACTTCGTAATGACTACCTTCACCCTTCACGATAATTTCCTGAAGGTTCAGAGCCTCTGCTAATAATTCTTGTACTTTTGTGCTGTCCACAAATAGCTCCTGCCTAATTTTTTATGTGTTCTGCCATCATTGGCTGGATATTGCTCAATTGGAACAACGTTCGTAATTGTTCTGGCACGAAACTGAGCATTATATGACAGTTTTGATTTTTTGCATGCTCTAATAAGTGAATTAGCATCACCATTCCTGCTGAATCGACTCGATTTATATGGCTAAGGTCAATTTCAACGCTCGATTCCGTCGTTTGCCACTTTTCCAATATACGCCAGATTGCAGGTACACTATCTCGATCTATATCACCAAGAAGTTGATATTCTTTAGAGCTTAGCGCTTGCCATTGAGAATGGCTCATTATTTATTACTCTCAAAACGAATCGGTTGAGAAGCCAGTTTCTCGAGTTCGTCAGCTACTTGTAAGATGCCTTCTTGACGAATCTTAGTGTTCCACTCAGACTTCTTACTTGATAACAGGCTTATACCTTCGGCAACCATATCAAATGCCTTCCACTCACCTGACTTCTTATCTTTGCGCAGTTTAAACTCAAGGTTAATGTTTGGTCGAGGCGTATCAATGATATCAACCTTAATACTGGTAATACGGCTATCTGTTTTAATTGTTGGTTCTGGACCAAATTTAATCGTCTGATCTGTATATTGAGTTAACACTTGAGCATAAGAAGAAACGAGATATTTACGAAATGCATCAATAAATACGCGCACGTCTCCTCTATCAGCACCTTTCAAGTTCGGCCCTAGCAACTTCAGCGCCGCATATTGAGCATTCACATAAGGCATCAACTCTTCTTCCACGATGACCTTCAGTAACTCTGGGTCTTGATGGATATTCTCTTGCTCGTTCTTCAAACGGGCGAAAGCCTCTTCCGCAACTTGAGTCATCATCTGATAAGGCTGAGTTCGGTCAATCGGTTTTGCCGAAAAAGCTGGAGTCGACATCAGTAAAGCGACTGCTGCCAGAAACCATATTTTCAATAAGTAATTAGTCTTCAATAAATTATTCGTCTTTAACATGAGCCTACTCCTTAGCTTCGCTATTATCAGAGCCACCGACGCTATACAGCACTTGACCAATCAAATCTTCTAATACTAATGCCGACTTGGTGTCTTCGATAGAATCACCATCAACCAACATCTCTTCATCTTCAAAGATGAAGCCTGGAACTAAGCTGATGTACTGCTCACCGATCAAGCCCGACGTTAAGATTTGAGCACTAGAGGTATCAGGAAATTGTGAGTACTTCGCATCAATAGACAGTTCAACCACAGGAAGGTAGCTCTCAGTATCAAGTTCAATACTTTGAACTCGACCAACAACGACGCCCCCCACCTTTACTGGTGAGCGAACCTTTAGGCTGCCAATATTGTCAAAGGTCGCTTTTAGGTTATAAGTATGGTTTGAACCTATACCTTTTACGTCAGCGACTTGAAAGATCATGATTAAGATTGCGCAAATTCCGGCAATAACAAAGGTGCCGACCCATAATTCTAATTTTCGAGTTTGTTGCATGATTAATTCCCAAACATCAATGCGGTAAGAACAAAATCTAGCCCTAATACCGCTAGAGAAGAGTGTACTACTGTGCGTGTGGTTGCCTGACTAATACCTTCGGATGTCGGTACTGCATCATAACCATTAAAAAGTGCGATCCAAGTTACGGTGATAGCGAAGACCATGCATTTGATCATGCTGTTACCAATATCACGGCCAAGCTCAACGGAAGACTGCATCGCAGACCAGAAACTGCCGTGGTCAATACCTTTCCAATCCACACCGACTAACTGAGCACCCCAAATCCCGACCGCCATAAAGATCATAGCGAGCAGTGGCATAGAAATAAGGCCGGCCCAGAGACGTGGCGCAATAATGCGTTTAAGAGGATCAACCGCCATCATCTCAAGACTAGAGATCTGTTCCGTTGCTCTCATTAAGCCGATCTCAGCCGTTAATGCTGAACCCGCACGGCCAGCAAACAGAAGTGCTGTCACCACAGGGCCCAGTTCCCGTAACAACGAGAGCGCGACCATTTGCCCAAGGTTACCCTCTGCGCCATAGTCGATTAATACGACATAGCCCTGCAGACTGAGTACCATGCCAATAAACAAACCCGAAACTAAAATGATAGCCAATGACTGAACGCCAACGCTATAAAATTGTTTAACTAATAGAGGGAAGTTTTTTAGTTTCGGGATGCCAAACAAAGCCCCAAATAGCATTAGGCTTGCTCGACCAAATGACTCACAGATCGCAAGTGCGCGCTTACCGACACCCGCAATAGTTTTAGCAATCATATTCAAACAAATCCTTTTCTAAGCTATTTGCAGGAAACCTAAATGGCACAGGGCCATCCGATTCACCTTGCAAAAATTGCTGCACTCTTGGGTCGCTGTTGTTGTACAACTCATCAGGAGAACCTGCAGCAATAATTTTCCCATCAGCCATCAAATAAACCCAATCAGCAATGCTCATCACCTCAGGGACATCATGAGAAACGACAATCGAGGTTAAACCCAAGGCTTGATTGAGGTTACGAATCAACTCAACCAAAACACCCATGGTGATTGGGTCTTGGCCAACAAAAGGCTCATCATACATAATAAGTTCTGGGTCCAATGCGATCGCACGGGCCAACGCCGCTCGTCTCGCCATACCACCAGACAACTCACTCGGCATTAATTGCGCCGCGCCTCGCAACCCTACCGCCTCAAGCTTAAGCAATACAATGGTACGAATGAATTTTTCGTTAAGTTCAGTGTGCTCTCGCAAAGGAAACGCCACATTATCAAAGACATTCAGATCCGTGAAAAGTGCCCCCGATTGGAAAAGCATGCTCATTTTCTTGCGTGCTTGATATAGCTTTCGACGTGGCAATGCAGGGATGTTGTCGCCATCAAACCAAATTTCACCTTCATCTGGTGGTAATTGTCCACCGATCAGACGTAATAAGGTTGTTTTACCGATCCCTGACGGCCCCATGATCGCGGTTATTTTTCCTTGAGGAACCTCTAAACTGATGTCATCAAAGATAATTCGCTCACCGCGTGAGAAGCTGAGATTCTTAACTTTCACAAGCTCAGTGTTCAACATACTTTTGTTGTTTCCTTGCTTTAAAAACGCCAATTATGGCTGCAATAATAATGAGTCTACTTTAGAATTAAAAGCGCTGTTCAATTAATTATTAAAAACAGAAAACAAAGGCAGGGATTTGAAAGCATTGAGAAATTCATTCCTCATCAACATTTCTTTACCACTAACTAGCAATTAATTTGTCGAGTGACTTCCCTTTTATCTAGCAACAAGTCAAAATTAGCGGTTAATTCTCCGTTTTTTATTAATTTTTAGGAATCATCATGCTTGAAGCGATTGCGTTTCTTATTATCGGTCTAGGTTTTTTGGTGTGGAGTGCAGATAAGCTGGTATACGGTGCCGCAGCTCTTGCTCGCAACTTCGGTATTTCACCACTAGTTATCGGTATGACAATCTTAGCAATGGGATCTTCAGCCCCTGAAATGATGGTTTCTGCGACAGCAGCCCTTGATGGTAAAACAGATACGGCGGTAGGTAACGTATTAGGCTCAAACATCGCTAACATCGCGCTGATTTTAGGTATTACAGCCCTTATCAAGCCATTATCGATTAGCTCTGGTGTGATTCGTCGTGAACTACCTTTAATGATAGGTGTCACTCTATTAGCGGGCGCACTGCTTTGGGATAATCACTTAGGTTTCTATGAAGGTGTGTTGTTGTTTGTTCTTTTTGCCGCTTTCTTATTTGCGATGCTGCAAATCAGCCGTAGTGAGAAAAAGAACGGTGATGCCTTTCTTGACGAACAAGAATCTGAAGTTCCTGAAGGCGTGAGCAACCCCAAAGCCGCAATGTGGGTGGTGGTTGGTCTGATTATTCTACCTCTAGCGGCCAACATGTTGGTTGATAACGCGGTTGTTATCGCGAAGTTCTTTGGTATGAGCGACCTTGTGATTGGTTTAACCATTATTGCCGTTGGCACAAGTTTACCTGAACTTGCAGCATCACTAGCTGGTGTTATGAAAGGTGAAGATGATATGGCTGTGGGTAATATCATTGGCTCAAACGTCTTCAATATCCTTGCCGTGATGGGTATCCCGGGCATCCTAAACCCTTCAATCTTGAGCGAGTTTGCAATGGGTCGTGACTTCTGGGTGATGCTAGGCGTATCACTACTCCTTGTTATCATGGCACTAGGAAAATCTCGTAGCGTGAATCGTATCGAAGGCGGCGTGTTAATCGTGACGTTTGTGGCATATCAAAGTTACCTACTAATGAACATGTCAGCTTAATTGTTGATTTAACTTCCCGTACTTGGAGTATTTGATGTCTCAGCCATTTGATTATTGCAGCGTTGCAAAACAAGTTTTGGAAACTGAAGTTGCAGGTCTCACGCAATTAGACCAATATTTTAATGATGATTTTAGCAAAGCTTGCGACCTAATCCTGTACAACAAAGGCAAAGTCGTAGTGATGGGCATGGGCAAATCAGGCCACATTGGTAACAAAATAGCAGCTACATTAGCAAGCACTGGTACATCGGCTTTCTTTGTACACCCAGGTGAAGCAGCGCATGGTGATTTGGGCATGATCGAACCTGGCGATATTGTGATCGCAATATCCAACTCAGGTGAATCAGGAGAAATCCTCAGCCTATTCCCAGTATTAAAGCGTTTAAACATTAAGATTATCAGCATGACTGGCAAGCCAGCATCAAACATGGCGACTTTATCTGATATTCATTTACAGATTTCAGTACCCGAAGAAGCGTGTCCCCTTGGTTTAGCACCAACAACCAGTACTACCGCTACTTTGGTTATGGGTGATGCATTAGCCGTTGCACTTTTACAGGCAAGAGGTTTTACCGCTCAAGATTTTGCACTGTCTCATCCTGGTGGTGCTTTGGGCCGTCAACTGCTGTTGAAACTAGACGACATCATGCACACCGGCGATTCACTCCCAATTGTTGCTCCGGATGCACTAGTTCGAGATGCCCTGTTAGAGATATCTCAAAAAGGCTTGGGTATGACGGCAATCGTCGGTGAAGATGACCAAATGAAGGGCATTTTTACCGATGGTGATTTACGCCGTATCTTAGATAAACGTATTGATATTCATAGCACGCAGATCGGCGATGTGATGACACTGAACCCAACGGTAGCAGAACCGAATATGCTCGCAGTTGAGGGCTTAAATTTGATGCAAGCTAAGAGCATCAATGGCCTGATGTTGTGTGATAATGGCAAATTAGTAGGCGCTTTAAATATGCATGACTTACTGAAAGCAGGAGTAATGTAATGTCACAGGCAATTGAAACCCTTTACGGCACAGTGGATTCACGTGTATTTGCGATTGCAAAAGAGATCAAACTGCTGATTTGTGATGTCGATGGCGTATTCTCTGATGGCCGCATCTACATGGGTAACAACGGTGAAGAGCTAAAAACTTTCCATACGCGCGACGGTTACGGCATTAAATCGTTGATGAACGCGGGCGTTGAAATCGCAATCATCACTGGCCGTAAATCTCAAATTGTTGAGAATCGAATGACCGCTCTCGGTATTAAGCTAATTTATCAAGGTCAGGGTGATAAAGTTAAAGCCTACCAAGATATTTGCGATAAACTTTCAGTTAATCCTGAAAACACAGGTTATATCGGAGACGATTTAATCGACTGGCCTGTAATGGAAAAGGTTGGCTTGAAGGTATGTGTGGCAGACGGTCACCCATTGCTTGCACAAAGAGCCAACTACGTAACAACCATTAACGGCGGTTACGGTGCAGTACGTGAAGTCTGCGACCTTATTTTACAAGCAAGAAACGAACTCGACGTGCACAAAGGTTTAAGCATATGAGTTTTAATCGTATTATCTACTTAATACTCATCTTTATTGCCTCTTGGTCGGCCTATTACTTGTACGACAAAGAGCAAACTTCGACGATACAAGTAGATCCAAACTTGGAACTGCCTGCGTTTAGTGGCAAGAATCTTGATAACATTAGCTATGACGAAAGCGGTATTCGTAGCTATCAAGTTGAATCGACCAATCTAGAGCACTACTCGGTCGTTGGCGATACGCACTTTCAAGACCCTATTCTTTCAGTATTCCGTGAAGGGCATACGATAGAATGGCGAGTGACCGCTGATCGCGCAATTATGGATGAAAATCAAGTCATCACTTTTTATGACAATGTTGTGGCGAAAAACCTGTTGCCAGATGCTAGCTTCGATACAATGACCACAGATAAAATGGTTGTTGAACTGACTAGCCGAGATTTTTATTCAGACACTCCGGTCCATATGATCGGTACATTTTTTGAAAATGAGGGGCAAGCAATGAAAGGGAACTTCGGTACCAACAATGCGACTCTCTTTAATTCTGTTCAGGGTAGATATGAAACTCTCACACCTTAGTTTATTGGCTTTGACCCTTGCGGCGTCTAATGTCTATGCTCTATCTTCGGATAGCGAGCAGCCTGTCTATATTGATTCAGACAGTCAGCAATTGGATATGAAAAGCAATCAAGTTACCTTTCTTGGTGATGTAAACCTTAAGCAAGGTAGCATCAATATCAATGCCGATAAGGTCATTGTTACACGTAATGCCGTCAACGGTGAAATTGAAGAAATACAAGGTTTCGGAAAGCCCGCAACCTTTTCTCAACTTACTGACGATGGGAAAACACTCTATGGTGAAGCTGACGATTTACATTACCAGCTGATTGCCGATAGATTGATCATGACTAAGAACGCGATGCTATCTCAAGATGGCAGTATCATTCGTGGCTCTAAGATTACCTATCAGATCACCTCTCAAAAATTGGTTGCCGATAGTGATAGCAGTGAGCGAGTATCAACGGTTTTACAACCAGCGGAAGTGAATAAGTAATCATGGCAGTCCTTACAGCAAAGAACCTAGCGAAGACCTACGGAAAACGTAAAGTTGTAACAGACGTAAGCTTGCAAGTAGAGTCAGGTCAGATCGTCGGGCTACTTGGCCCAAACGGTGCAGGTAAAACCACCTCTTTCTATATGATAGTGGGTCTGGTTGCGCGTGATGAAGGTACTATCAGCATTGACGACCGAGACATCAGTATCTTACCAATGCACAGTCGTTCTCGTCTTGGTATCGGTTACCTTCCTCAAGAAGCATCCATTTTTCGTAAATTGTCAGTTGAAGACAACATCATGGCTGTTTTGCAAACGCGCGATGAGATGACTAACGCACAACGTCAAGATAAGCTGGAAGATCTTCTCGAAGAGTTCCACATCCAACATATTCGAGCGAGTAATGGTATGGCTTTGTCAGGTGGTGAGCGTCGCCGTGTTGAGATTGCTCGCGCACTAGCAGCAAACCCTCAATTCATTCTCCTGGACGAACCTTTTGCAGGTGTTGACCCTATATCGGTTATCGATATCAAAAAAATCATTGTTCACTTACGCGATCGCGGCTTAGGCGTTTTGATTACCGACCACAACGTTCGTGAAACATTAGACGTGTGTGAAAAAGCTTACATCGTAAGTCAAGGGCATCTAATAGCTGAGGGAACTCCTGAAGATGTTCTCAATAACGAACAAGTTAAACAAGTTTATCTAGGCGAACAATTCCGTCTATGATTAGATAGAGAGTATCGAGAGTTCTTAGAATAATAACTAGGTAAGTAACACTGAATGAAACCCTCATTACAACTTAAGCTAGGCCAACAGTTAGCAATGACTCCTCAATTGCAACAAGCGATTCGTTTGTTGCAATTGTCTACTTTGGATTTGCAACAAGAGATTCAAGAAGCACTTGAATCGAACCCACTACTCGATGTCGAAGACGGCAATGAAGATACGCCAACATCGGAAGAAAAACCTAGCAGTGACGAGAAAGAAACAGTTGAAACAGTAGAACAAGACTTACCTGATAGCTCCGATTTGATCGAAAAATCAGAGATCGGCAACGAACTAGAAATCGATACAACTTGGGAAGACGTTTACAGCGCAAACACAGGTAACACTGGCATTGCGATTGATGACGACATGCCCGTTTATCAAGGCGAAACCACACAAAGTCTATACGATTACCTGCTCTGGCAACTCGATTTAACACCATTCACTGAAACTGACCGCAGCATAGCTTTTGCGCTAATTGATGCTATCGATGACCGCGGTTACCTGACCGTATCTTGTGAAGACATCCTTGAGAACTTCGACAACGAAGAGATCGAGCTTGATGAAATTGAAGCCGTTCGTAAACGAATTCAGCAGTTTGATCCGCTAGGTGTCGGTTCTGTGAATCTGCAAGATTGCTTGTTACTGCAATTGGCGACCTTCCCACAAGATACCCCTTGGCTTAACGAAGCTAAGTTAGTACTTACTAGCCATATCGACCAACTCGGCAATCGCGATTATAAACTGGTTATCAAAGAGACTAAGTTGAAAGAAGCGGAACTACGCGAAGTTTTGCAATTAATCCAACAGCTGGACCCTCGCCCTGGCAGTAAGATCACGCCAGACGAAACCGAGTATGTGGTTCCTGACGTATCCGTCTTCAAAGAGCTTGGGAAATGGTTGGTCACCATCAATCCAGATAGCGTGCCAAAACTAAAAGTGAATCAACAATATGCGGCCCTTAGTAGCAAAGGCAGTAGCGCTGACAACCAATTTATCCGCTCAAATTTGCAAGAAGCAAAATGGCTAATTAAAAGCCTAGAGAGCCGAAATGAAACGCTACTAAAAGTCGCTCGGTGTATTGTTGAACATCAACGCGGTTTCTTCGAACATGGCGCAGAAGCCATGAAGCCGATGGTATTGAATGATGTGGCTTTAGCTGTTGATATGCACGAATCCACGATCTCTCGTGTGACGACTCAAAAATTCATGCACACACCGCGTGGCATCTTCGAACTCAAGTACTTTTTCTCAAGCCATGTCAGCACTGACAATGGCGGTGAATGTTCATCTACAGCAATTCGCGCACTCATTAAGAAGCTTGTCGCAGCGGAAAATACCGCAAAGCCTCTAAGTGATAGTAAGATTGCTGCTTTACTGGCTGACCAAGGAATTCAGGTAGCTAGACGTACCATAGCGAAATACCGTGAATCTCTGGGCATTGCCCCATCGAGTCAGCGTAAACGCCTGCTATAAACTAAAGTAGTTAGCTCTTTATTCATTAACGATTGATTAGTTAACTATTAATTTAGTTGTAACCTGGCAACCAACTGAAAAGGAAAGTCTATGCAAATCAATATTCAAGGCCATCACGTTGATCTTACCGATTCAATGCAAGACTATGTTCACACCAAATTCGACAAACTTGAGCGCTTCTTTGATCATATCAATAGTGTTCAAGTTGTTTTAAAAGTTGAGAAAATCAATCAAATCGCAGAAGCTACCCTGCATATAAATCAAGGGGAAATTCATGCGACAGCAACAGATGAAAGCATGTATGCCGCGATTGATTCATTGGTTGATAAACTTGTTCGCCAACTCAACAAGCACAAAGAAAAACTAAGTAGTCACTAACATGCAATTAAGCGAAGTACTTTCATTGGACTGCACTAAAAGTGCAGTCCAATGCACAAGCAAAAAAAGAGCCCTTGAGCTGATCAGTCAAATCGCAGCAGAAAGCTGCGGTCAAGATTCAACAGAACTGTTTGAGTGCATGCTGAGCCGTGAAAAAATGGGCAGTACAGGTATCGGTAACGGTATTGCGATTCCCCATGCACGCATGAATGTCAGTGATAAAGCGATTGCTGTATTAATACAATGCCAAGACCCAATCGAATTTGATGCTATCGATAACCGCCCAGTTGATCTACTGTTTGCTCTACTTGTTCCTAGTGAACAATGTAAAGAGCATCTGAAAACCCTTTCTTGTATGGCAGAGCGACTTAACGACAAGCAGACTCTTAAACAGTTGCGTAATGCTCAAAGCGATCAAGAGCTTTACGACATCATGATTCAAGTGCCAACTTGCGAGTAATAACATGCGATTAATCGTTGTTAGTGGCCAGTCAGGAGCCGGGAAAAGTGTTGCGCTACGAGTTCTTGAAGACTTGGGGTATTACTGTGTTGATAACCTACCAGTAAACCTGCTCAACGACTTCGTCGAATCGGTACGCGAGATCAATCAAAACGTCGCTGTTAGCATTGATATTCGTAACCTACCAAAAGAGCCTCAGTTAGTTACAGAAACGCTAGACCAGTTAGAAGCCGCCACAGATATAGACCTAAACGTCTTATTTCTAGATGCGAGTAAACAGACGCTACTCAAGCGCTACAGCGAAACACGCAGAATTCATCCTTTATCGATCGGCCAAGAAAAACTCTCTCTTGAACAAGCTATTGATTTAGAAAAAACACTTCTGACTCCTCTTGTAGAGCAAGCCAGCATTGTGATTGATAGCAGTGACTGTAACCTCTACGAATTGAGTGAACAGGTTCGTTTCAAAGTTGAGGGCAAAGAAAAACAAGAACTCATTATCGTTTTTCAGTCTTTCGGCTTTAAGTTCGGCCTACCAAGTGATGCCGATTATGTGTTTGATGTTCGATTTCTGCCAAACCCTCACTGGGAACCGGCACTACGACCATTGACGGGACTTGATGCTCCAATTCACTCTTTCCTAGAGAAACACGCTGAAGTTCTTGAACTCAAGCAACAAATTCAAGGCTTTGTTGAGCAGTGGTTACCCATGTTAGAGAAGAATAATCGCAGCTACCTAACGGTCGCGATTGGTTGCACTGGCGGCAAACACCGCTCAGTTTATCTAACTCAGAAAATTGGTGAATACTTCGAACAACTCGGTCATCAAGTTCAAATCAGACATGCCTCCCTAGAGAAGCACCAACAGGGCTAACCATGGAATTAACTCGAACTGTACTGATCCAAAATCGCTTGGGTCTTCACGCTAGAGCAGCCGTAAAATTGGTTGAGCTTGCCCAAAGTTTTGATGCAACTATCACTATCCATAGCGAAGAAGATAAAATCGCAACTGCAGACAGTGTGATGGGGTTGCTTATGCTGGAATCAGCGCAAGGGCAACACATCACGATCCAAGCTACAGGCACCGATTCACAACAAGCACTTGATGCTGTTTGCCACCTCATTGAAGACAAGTTTGATGAAGGTGAGTAGCGAAAACGAGTCACTCACAACACTGAAGACTCAAACTTCGAACCAACCAGTATTAAATCTTAGTTCTAGCTAAGTTTATGATTTAAATAAGCCCCAGAATTAAGTTACTATTCCAAGCATTGTTAGAATAATGAAATAGGAGGAAAATATGGCAGAGCAATTAGAATTCGACCAAGCTCACCAAACCCTCCAAGAAGTCAGCGAAGCCCTAGAAAACGGCCGATTTGTTCACGTACGTCGACAACTTCAGGACATGGAACCTGAAGATATTGCACACCTTTTAGAAGCCTCCCCTCGCAAAAGTCGTGACGTACTCTGGCAACTCACCGATCCAGAAGACTACGGTGAAATTCTTGATGAACTAAACGAAGACGTCAAAGATGCGCTTGTGTCGAAAATGGCACCAGAAACCTTGGCAGAAGCAACAGAAGGTATGGAAACCGATGACGTCGCGTACGTACTTCGAAGCCTACCCGACGATGTTTCTCGCGAAGTCCTTTCTCAAATGGACTCAGTTGATCGTGCATTAGTAGAAACCGCCCTTTCGTACCCAGAAGATTCAGCGGGTGCGATCATGAATACCGACGTAATCACGATTCGTGGCGACGTCGATGTCGACGTTGTATTGCGCTATATGCGTATGCGTGGCGAATTGCCCGACGCAACCGATGCTCTGTATGTTATTGATGAAGAAGAACGTCTGATCGGTAACCTATCGCTTACCACACTAGTAACGACTCAGCCCGATGTTCCGGTTTCCGAAGTGATGGAAGATGCTGACGAAGCGATCGCGGTTGAAACCAGTGCTTCCGATATTGCCAGCCTGTTCGAACGTCGTAATTGGGTTTCTGCACCCGTTGTTGATAGTAACCAGCATCTTGTTGGTCGAATCACTATCGATGACGTGGTTGATGTTATCCGTGAAGACGCCGAGCACTCAATGATGAGCATGGCGGGTATGGACGATGACGAAGATACCTTCGCTCCAGTCGTAAAATCAGCTCGTCGTCGTAGTGTCTGGTTGGGTGCTAACGTACTCGCAGCACTTGCTGCTGCATCTGTATCCAATATGTTTGAAGCAACACTCGACCAAATGGCAGCAATTGCGGTTCTAATGACTATCGTACCTTCAATGGGCGGGGTTGCTGGTAACCAAACCGTTGCGCTTGTGATTCGTGGTTTAGCTCTCGGTCATATCGGTGACAGTAACAAACGCGAACTACTACTCAAAGAGGCGGCCATCGGCTTCCTAAACGGCGTGTTATGGGCTGTTATCATTGGCGGTATAGTGGTTGCTTGGAAAGGTAACTGGATACTGGGAGGCATCATCTCAGC
Organism: Vibrio sp. FF266; assembly: GCF_041439695.1. Classification (NCBI taxonomy): domain Bacteria; kingdom Pseudomonadati; phylum Pseudomonadota; class Gammaproteobacteria; order Vibrionales; family Vibrionaceae; genus Vibrio; species Vibrio sp. FF266. Next base: position 39,986 of record NZ_JBGOOO010000022.1, on the reverse strand, counting down.
TGCAATGATGACCAACTTGATTGTCGCTGGTATCGCCGGTGTAACCATCCCAGTAATGCTGAAAAAGATGAATATCGATCCAGCACTTGCGGGCGGTATGGCTCTGACCACAGTAACCGATGTTATTGGCCTATCGGTGTTCTTAGGCTTAGCAACCATACTGATCTAGTTATCATGAGTAGCTAGCGAATTTTTGGCGAAATACAGAAAACAAAAAGGGAGCCATCGGCTCCCTTTTTTAATTCATAATATTGGCGCTAACTTAATTACTCACCCGCGACTTTCATCGACTCAAGCAAGATAGAACCCGTTTGAATTTGTGAACGTGTTTCAACATCGTTACCAACCGCAACAATCTGAGTGAACATGTCTTTTAGGTTACCCGCGATCGTCACTTCAGATACTGGGTATTGGATTTCTCCATTCTCAACCCAGAAACCTGCTGCGCCACGTGAATAATCACCGGTCACGGTATTAACGCCTTGACCCATTACTTCAGTCACAAGGAAGCCGGTGCCTAGCTCTTTTAGCATCTGCTCAAAGTTTTGACCCGTTGATTTAACAAACCAGTTATGAATACCACCAGCATGACCTGTTGGTGTCATATCCATTTTACGTGCGGCATAGCTAGTTAGCAGGTAAGTTGCTAACACACCATCAGTGATGATTTCACGATCTTGAGTGAACACACCTTCGCTATCGAATGGGCTTGAAGCCAAACCACGTAAGATATGAGGGCGCTCAGAAATGTTAAACCAGTCAGGTAAAATTTTCTGACCTAGGTGATCCAATAAGAACGAAGACTTACGGTATAGGTTACCACCACTGATCGCCATCACAAGGTGGCCAATCAAGCCAGTCGCGACATCGTTAGCAAACATTATTGGGTATTGGCCTGTTGGTAGCTTTTTCGCATCCAAACGGCTAATTGTCTTTTCTGCTGCTTCTTGACCTACGCGCTCAGGCGTCCATAGCTCATCACGGTGACGTGCAACGGTATAGCTGTAGTCTCGCTCCATCTCACCGTTAGCGCCTTGTCCAATCACACAGCAGCTCGTGCTATGGCGGCTTGATGCGTAGCTAGCTAGTAAGCCATGGCTGTTACCATAAACTTTAACGCCATAATGGCTGTCGTAGCTTGCACCATCACTTTGCTTGATCTTATCGCTATAAGCTAGCGCTTGCTTCTCAGCTGCAATCGCAATCTCAGCGGCATAGTCAGGGTTTGGTTCATCAGGGTGGAAAAGATCCAAGTCTGGAATTTCTTTTACCATGTATTCTTTTGCTGCAGGACCAGCAAACGGGTCTTCAGAAGTGTACTGAGCGATATCAAGCGCAGCCGCGACTGTTTGAGCAATTGCCTTCTCACTCAGATCAGATGTAGATGCGCTGCCTTTTTTCTGACCGCGGTAAACAGTAATACCTAGAGCACCATCACTATTAAATTCAACGTTTTCCACTTCACACATACGTGTTGAAACACTTAAACCCGTTGACTTAGTAATAGCAACCTCAGCGGCGTCTGCACTCACTGATGCCATATCCAACGCTTTAGCTACTGCGGCTTCTAGCTCAACTCGTTGTTGGGCGACTTGCTGTTTTACATCCATATCTATTCTAATTTTTTAGGTCAATATTACGTAGGATAACAAGAATTTCGCTTTCTCCCCAAGATTCTTGCTAAAATAGGCAATATATTCGTTTGAGATAGTGACATAGGCAGAAAAGATGGCTCGCAAAAACCAAAAAGCCCCATGGGAACCAGAAGAAGAAATCATCTGGGTAAGTAAGACAGAAATGAAAACGGACATGGACGCCCTGCAAAAGCTGGGAGAAGAGCTTGTTGAATTAAAGCCTTCTGTATTAGACAAATTTCCGCTGTCTGAAGATTTGGCACAAGCGATTAAAGATGCACAACGCTTTAAAAATGAAGCGAAGCGCCGTCAACTTCAATACATTGGTAAAGTAATGCGCAGTGTCGATCCAGAGCCAATTCAAGCGGCTTTAGATAAGATTCGCAACAAACACTCTCAAGCAACAGTTGAACTGCACAAACTAGAACAACTGCGTGATCGTGTTGTTGCAGAAGGCGATGCGGCCATTTCAGACGTTATGGAAATGTACCCGGAAGCTGACCGTCAACGTCTTCGTCAGCTCGCTCGTCAAGCTAACAAAGAGAAAGCGGCAAATAAACCGGCTAAGTCTTCTCGTGAAATATTCCAAATCTTAAAAGAGCTAAAGCTAGGCGACTAATCGTTATCTCGCTTTACTCATAGAGTGAATAAAAGACCTAGCACATGCTAGGTCTTTTTGTTTTCTACGTACTCAATATCAGAGAGATTAAACAGGAGTGATGAGTCGTCACTCACCCGCTTTAACAAATGAGCTTAATTCTGGCTGTGGATGATCCGCCGTCAGTGCCTCTATCGAGTCTTCAACCAACACCTTACCTAGCGCCACAAACACAAACTTATTCGCGATACTGCGTGCGTCACCTAAATGGTGAGTCACCATCAAGACCGTAATATTTCGCTCTGCCGCTAATCGCTTCACTAAGCTAAGCATATCTTCACGCAGCAAAGGATCAAGCGCAGAGAAAGGTTCATCAAGCAGCCAAATATCATGAGGTTGGACAAAACAACGCGCTAACGCGACACGCTGACGTTGACCGCCGGATAAGTGCTCAGGCAATCTATCCAAATACTCAGCAACACCAACTTGTACTGCGGCTTGCTCCACAGCTTGCTTTTGGGTTGCAGTAAGCTTTAAACCTGGATGCAGACCTAAGCCAATATTTTCTCGCACCGTAAGGTGAGCAAACAGGTTGTGCTCTTGAAACAACATCGCCAATGGGCGCTGATGTGCTTCTTTACCAATAAGCGATTGCCCAGCCACTGAAATCTCACCCGATGTAGGCTCGATGAAACCAGCAACTAGCGCCAACAGGGTAGATTTACCCGCACCACTCGGCCCCATAAGCGCAACAATATCGCCCTGCTCAGCTTGAAAATCAAAGCTAAACAACTCTCTGTGATAGTGGTAATCCACATCTTTCATCACTAACATCACCGGTTCCTTAATTCTTTAGCATCGAGCTTAGATCTTTGAGTAAATAAGAATTCTATTAAGCTAAAGCTGCCGACACTCAATAACAGTAAGCTCACAGAAACTACCGCCGCAGCTTCCATTTGATAACTGCCTAACAATTGGAATAGGTACAAAGGCAGAGTTCTAAAATCTTGGCTACCAAACAAAGCAATCGCGCTTAAGTCACCCATCGCCAACATAAAGCTAATCGAGAAGGCTTGCGCCATCGGCTTACGCAGTGCTCGCCACTCCACTAACCTAAAACGCGTGAAACCTGTCATTCCCAAGCTTGCACACACATACTGGTACTGCTGAGACAAATGCAGCATAGGTTGAGCCAAGGTTTTAATTACGTAAGGCAGCGCCATTAAACTGTTGACGGCAATCACGATAAAGAAAGCTAAACTGAATACATCGGTGAATGAACGCAGTAATAAGAAGATACCCGTACTGATCACCAGCCCCGGAGTCACTAAGATAATAGTGCCAATCAGCTCGATTTTATCGGCTCGAAAATTCTTGTTCTGTAAACGCCATGCCCGGCTAGTCAGCAGTATGGCGATACCAATACCAACTGCGATAACACTTGCTAATGACGCGACTTTAACCGAGGTCATTAACGCCGCCCAAAACGGCTCGCTGCTGAGTACGGTTAATGCCTGCGAGTTAATTCCACTGACGATAACCATAGCTAATGGCGGCAATACCAGTATTGAGACTATGATGATCCAAAAGCTATCCCAAGCTTTTGACCACCAGCTGTCCTTAACCAAATATTTCTCTTCCGACAATTGACTGGCCGTCACTGAAATAGGTTTCGATAGCCGTTGAATGCTCACCGCTAGCACACCACACAGCAGCATTTGCCATATCGCGAGCAAGGCACCAGCCTGCAGGTCAAAGTCGAATTTAATCGCCTGATAAATGGCGAGCTCGATAGTGGTTGATTTTGGTCCACCGCCTAGCGCCATCACGGTAGCAAAGCTGGTAAAACACAGCATGAAGACTAAGCCACACACATGAGGTAATTGTTGCCTTAAACGTGGCCATTCAACCCATCTGAATTTGTTCCAATGACTCATACCCAAGTGAGCACAAAGCTTGTGTTGCTCGGCAGGCACTGTATCTAAGGCTTGTAAAAGTAAGCGACTGGCATAAGGCAAGTTAAAGAAAACGTGCGCCAGCAAAATACCATTCAATCCGTATATCGAAAATGGCAATTCAATATCGAAGTTCGCCAAAAACTTAGCTAACCAACCGCTATTACCATAGATCGCAAGTAAGCCAAATACACCCACTAACACCGGCAGGACTAAGGTCGACGCGAACAGCCTTAACAACAAAGCGCGTCCAAAAAATTGTCTACGACAAAGCGCATGAGCAATAGGTATAGCAAAGCCAACACTCAGCACCGTTGAGAGTGTCGCCTGATAAAAACTGAATTTCGTTACATGCCAATAGTAGGGATCGGACCATACTTGGCTGATATCAAGAGAAGGGGCATTGCTAAGCAATGCCCCAACTGCTGAAACCACGAAGGCGGTAATGAGTATCGCAACCCAGATACCTACCTTAGGTGTTTTCTTTATCATAAATTGATTTTTACCGTAAACAGTTCACTCAAAGTATATCGAACGAACTTTTAAATACAGAAAGCCTATTTTTTTTAAAGTAAGTTAGAAAGCTCATTTTTAAAAAGTAAGTGCACTCTGCCATTCACGAATCCAAGGCTTACGCTTCTCGGCGATCTCTTCTGAGCTAAAGCTCAGCGCTTTCTGAGGAACCGTAAGTTGCTCAAACCCTTTTGGTAACTCAACATCCGTAACTGGGTACATCCAGTTACCTGTTGGCATCGCCGATTGGAATTCATCACTTAGGATAAACGCCATAAACTCATCAGCAAGTTTCTCGTTCTTACTGCCTTTAACTTTAGCGGCCACTTCCACTTGAGTGTAATGCCCTTCTTCGAAGCTTGCTGCTGCATACTTAGAATCGCTCTCAGCAATAATGTGGTAAGCCGGAGACGTTGTATAAGACAACACTAAATCCGACTCGCCTTCTAGGAACATAGAGTAAGCTTCAGACCAACCTTTGGTTACAGTCACTGTTTTCTGGGCAAGCTTCTTCCATGCTGTAGTTGCTTCATCACCATATACCGACTTCATCCAAAGCATCATGCCTTGACCTGGTGTTGATGTACGTGGGTCTTGGTAGATAACCTTAAGGTCATCACGCTGCTCAACCAACTCTTTAAGGCTCTTTGGTGGGTTTGCCAACTTCTCTTTGTTGTAAACAAAAGCAAAGTAGCCAAAGTCATAGGGTACAAAAGTGCTGTCGCTCCAACCATTAGGAAGCGTTACTGATGAAGTATCAACATTATGCTCAGCCAATAAGCCCGTCGCTTTCGCTTCAGCCATCAGGTTGTTGTCGAGACCTAGCAAGATATCGGCTTTGCTGTTGCCGCCTTCAAGACGTAAACGGTTCAGGATAGACACGCCATCTTCTAGAGCGACAAAATTCACATCACAACCACACTTCTCTTCGAATGCTTTTTCAACGGCAGGACGAGGGCCCCAATCCGCAGCAAAAGAGTCATAGGTGTATACAGTCAAAGTGTTGTCTGCAGCAAAGGCAGAAAAAGAAATAGCTGTAGTAACAGCAAGAGTAGTTAATGTGAATTTCACTGGACGCTCTCCATGGTCTGAGCGGCACAGGTTTGAGGGAGGAGAACGGTAGAGGTTGTTCCTAACTCAATTCCTACGCCAGCATTATCTGGTTCAGGTTTACGGGTCCCAAGCATCTGCTTGATCTCAGCTAGCATTCATTATTTGAATGGTTCGCTCCCCGATGAGTGTTCAGAATTGTAATTCGAATTTTAACAATAAGCTATCAAGTTTGGATCAATTACGTTGATCGTAGCCCCAACGTGGCACCAAACCTTGTTCGATACCAAGGTGATCGAGAATACGCGCCACCATAAAGTCGACCAGATCTTCAATTGACTTGGGTTGATGATAAAAACCCGGAGCTGCAGGCATGATCGTCACGCCCATGGTCGAAAGTTTGTGCATGTTCTCGAGATGAAGCGTCGAGAATGGCGTCTCGCGAACCACCAACAACAGTTGGCCTCGCTCTTTCATGACCACATCGGCTGCTCGCTCTATCAGGTTATCCGACAAGCCATGTGCAATCGAAGCCAAACTTCCCGCGGAACATGGACAAACGACCATCTGCTTCGGTGCAGCTGAACCAGAGGCAACCGGCGAGAACCAATCATCTTTGCCACACACCACCAGCTTTTCAGGATCGCAGCCAAGATGTTTAACCAAAGCTTGTTTCGCTGCATCTGGCCCAGCAGGTAACTTAAGTTCATGCTCGGTCGCCAATACCACTCGCGCTGCCGATGAAATCAGCAAGTAGACCTGATAATCGGCTGCCAAAAGGCATTCAAGTAAACGCAGGCCATAAGGCGCACCGGATGCGCCAGTGAAAGCGAGGGTTATAGCTTTATCGTGTTTTGTCATGTTCTCAATTACTTCAAAATATAAGGTCGTGGATGCCGTTAGCCTTTGAGTGCCAACGCATCCAACAATTTCTGGTGAATACCACCAAAGCCACCATTACTCATTACTAAGATTTGGTCGCCCGCTTGTGCCTCTGAGACAATTCTAGCAACGAATGCATCCATGTCATCACTTACATGTGCGGGTTGATGGCACGCATCGGCAACATCTTGTACAGACCAATCAATGTTATCCGGTTGGAATAAGTAGGTAGAATCCGCCTGCTTCAACGAATCAGCCAAGGTTTCTTTATGCACACCACGCTTCATGGTGGCAGAACGAGGCTCTAAAACAGCAATGATTTTTTTCGTATCGACCTTATTACGTAAGCCACCCAGAGTAAGTTCAATCGCTGTAGGATGATGAGCAAAATCGTCATAGACAGAAACACCTGCCACTTCGCCTTTAAGCTCTAAGCGACGCTTGGTATTAATGAAAGTCGCCAGTGATTCACATCCTAAGTCGGGTGTCACACCAACATGTCTTGCCGCCGCAATCGCCATCAAGGCATTACTTACGTTATGATCGCCAACCAAATCCCAGTCTACGGTTCCAACACATTCGTCTTGGAAATAGACCTCAAATTTGGAGCCATCTTTAACCAGTTTCTTAGCATCCCAATCGCCAGGTTCGCCGCTCGATTCAGTTTCGCTCCAGCAACCGCGAGCTAAAACATCTTGAATAGCGGTATCCTGCTTAGGTGAGAAAATGCGACCATTGCTTGGCACAGTACGCACCAAATGATGGAATTGTCGCTTAATCGCTTCAAGATCGTCAAAGATGTCCGCATGATCGAACTCTAGGTTATTCATCACTAAGGTTCTTGGGTGGTAATGAACGAACTTAGATCGTTTATCGAAAAAAGCACTGTCGTATTCGTCAGCTTCGACCACGAAGAACATGCTTTCACCAAGGCGAGCAGAGATACCAAAGTTCCCCAACACACCGCCAACTAAAAAGCCCGGAGCATAGCCACAGTCTTCCAAGATCCAAGCCAACATACTTGATGTCGTGGTCTTACCGTGCGTTCCAGATACCGCTAACACCCAACGGTCATGCAGCAGGAACTCTTGCAACCACTGAGGACCAGAGGTGTATCTAAGGTTGTTATCCAACACATACTCAACACACGGATTACCGCGGCTCATTGCGTTACCGATAACCACGAGATCTGGCCTTGGCTCTAATTGGCTAGGGTCGAACCCTTCAATAATTTCAATCCCTTGAGATTCCAACAAGGTACTCATTGGTGGGTAAACATTCGCGTCACTACCCGTAACCTTGTGACCTAATTGACGAGCCAATACCGCAGCACCACCCATGAAGGTGCCACAAATTCCTAAGATATGAATATGCATAAATTGCTTCCAAACGCTTGGCTAAATAAACGATGCCTAATTAAAACGGCTTGCACTCATTATCATTAAATGGCGATTAAAAGCGAGCGGCAATGCAAAACAAATTGAGTCGACATAGTAAGTGAGATCTGTGTCGCTTAGTTCATTACCATTAAAAAGATCTAACCTTTAGAATTTAGGTAAGCGTCTAGATGAATAAAGCCCACTCAAGAGGCCGAATCTACAGTGCTCAAATCCCCCCTAATATTGAGAGAAGTTTAAGGAAATAACATGTCTGAGATGCGCACCCTTGGTGAGTTCATTGTTGAGAAACAGAGTGACTTCCCCCATGCAAGCGGTGATCTATCATCCCTTTTGTCGTCTATTCGACTTGCTGCAAAAATTGTTAACCGTGAGATCAACAAGGCTGGCCTAGTCGACATCACTGGCGCTGTTGGTACAGACAACGTGCAAGGTGAAGAGCAGCAAAAGCTAGACCTTTACGCGAACGACAAATTTAAAGCGGCTCTAGAAGCTCGTGACCAAGTTTGTGGTGTTGCAAGTGAAGAAGAAGACGAAGCTGTCGCCTTCAATAAAGAGCTCAACAAAAACGCAAAATACGTTGTACTGATGGATCCACTTGATGGCTCTTCAAACATCGATGTGAATGTATCAGTTGGTACAATTTTCTCTATCTACCGTCGAGTATCACCTATCGGTACTCCACCAACACAAGAAGATTTCCTACAGCCAGGACACAAACAAGTAGCCGCGGGTTACGTGATTTACGGTTCTTCAACCATGCTTGTATACACAACAGGTGCTGGCGTAAATGGCTTCACCTACGACCCATCACTGGGTACCTTCTGCCTATCTCATGAAAACATGATGATTCCAGACGAAGGTAAGATTTACTCAATCAACGAAGGTAACTACATCCGCTTCCCTACGGGTGTTAAAAAGTACATCAAGTACTGCCAAGAGAATGAGCCAAGCGACAACCGCCCTTACACATCACGTTACATCGGTTCTCTAGTTTCAGATTTCCACCGTAACCTGTTGAAAGGCGGTATCTACTTGTACCCAAGCACGCAAAGTCACCCTCAAGGTAAACTGCGCCTGCTTTACGAGTGCAACCCAATCGCTTTCCTTATGGAGCAAGCGGGCGGCATCGCTTCAGACGGTGCTCAACGTATCATGGATATCAAACCAACTGAGCTACACCAACGTGTACCTTTCTTTGTTGGCTCAACAGACATGGTTCGTAAAGTAGAAGAGTTTCTTGAGTTGAACCGAGACTAAACCCCTCGTTCATTTCTCAAAATAGCGTCATTAAAAAAGCCAGCATTCACATGCTGGCTTTTTGTTTGGTAACTCAGAAGATATAGCGACTAAGCGTTGCTCCGCTTACACCAGTTACCCGAAAGTATTTCTTTATTAGCGGTTAGATCAAGCTGATACAAATATACCCATGCTAATCCAAATATAGTCTCTATTTGCTTGCGACGATACTCAACAGGAACATCTTCTAGCCGATCGAGCGACTCTAAAATTTCGTCGTTAATGATATAGACCTCACCAGCGACACTTTTCTTTCCAGTAATCATCGCCGGATAGGCACCTAAATCAAAAAGTGCATATTCCTTAGGTGTATCAAACTGCCCTAATAAATCACAGCCCTTCAAATAGTGGTGATTGGACTGACCTTGCCTCAAGGTTCCATAAACAAAAACAAGATGCTTCATAAATCCTCCACAAGCCATTCGCGCAGGCGCGTTAAATGAATTGCTGAAACATTGCCGCCCAAGCTCAAACAGCTCTACTCGAACTCAAATTGATAGAGAAGGTCTACAGCACTGTCGAGACCTGATACAGCTTCAACATAGAGATCCTGCATCAATCGATAACGAACGGTAAACTCACCTAACGAGTTAAAGATGCCCACACCATATTTTACCTGTAAGCCCGGCAGGATGTAGCCACTTACCGTCACTTGAGAGTCATCGCCAGAGCCTGCGGTATCCAGTTGCAAGTCCTGTACACCAAAGGCTTCACCAATTTCGCCGACAACCTTACCACTCTTAGCTAAACTCAAACCGATTAAGGTCGTTGTCATCGAACCGCTCGACTCACCGTCGATATCTTGGCCACGCAGAATATAAGACAGCGCGTTCGCTTGTGGCATCGCAGGGTCAGAATAAATCTCGATGGTCGGCTCTGTCGCAGGGCCAGTCACTCGAATACCTGCGGTCACATCATCTTGAGTATTATCAGGATTACGAATCGCATTGATGGCTACGTATGGCTGATCCGGTGGTCCATTCATTAGGATCTTACCCTCTTCGATCAACAGGTCTTGCCCGAATGATTGGTAAGTACCATCGACGATGTTCACTTCACCTGTAATAAATGGACCTTGGTCTTTTTGAGCTACGTTAAGCTTACCGACCAAATCACCCTCAAGACCGAAAGCAGACAGTTTAAAGTCATCACCAATAGAGATATTAATGTTGGTCATCACGTTGAATGGAATCGTATCTTCGTTTTCTGGCTCTAGATCTTTATTCAAAATAACCTGATCAGAAGAGACACCAACCGCTGACGGTGGTAAATCTTCAACAACAATTCGTCCCCATGGTAAGGCAATATCACCGGTAATTTTCGCCAGTTCTGGTGTGACATCAATGGTCATATCAGGCACGACCTTCACCTTAACCATAGGTGGGATATCAACCATCAACTCATCAGCGAAAACTCTAACGTTAGAGTGCCATGCTTTAAGATCTTGCCAATCTCCGGTCCCCTCAATATCAAGGTGACCATCAGGCGTTTCGACATTCGCATCCAGTTTTGCACTATAACCATCAAAGTCGAGGTCGATGCGGCCATCTTTCACATCAACAGGCGTGACGTCGCCTTTCACTTGAATACCATCAACAGAGAATTGACCAAAGACTTGAGGGTGCATCAGAGAGCCTTTAACTTGAAGATCACTCTCTAGGTCGGCTTTCAATAAGCTGTATTCACCTAGTATTGGTTGTAAGAAATCAAGATGGAACGTGGTCAATTTAATTGCTGCATCGACCATTTTGTCTTCGGCGAGAATATCCGGTAACGACACCGTGCCAGACAGGTCACCATTGTCGGAAACATCCAACTTAAAATCGGCATCCAGTTTGTTGTCTTTCAGTTGGGCATTCAATGCAACGCTTTCCCAACCCAGTGTGATTGGCTCACCCACTTGTTGAACAACCTGACCTTTCGGCATATCAACACTTACCGTGACCTCAGGCTCACCTTGTTCAGACCACTTAGCATGAGCGGTCGCATTGACTAAGCCCTGTAATTGCGTCTCTTTAGGCACAAAGGCTTTAATCTGCTCGAAATCGAATTGATTGATGGCCACTTTGGCCTCACCCGATTTTCCGACACGAACATCTTCATCCAAACACACACTCGAACCCGATTGGTTCCAACAATGTGCTTGAACATCAGCAAACTGCTTATCGACATCCGCCTTTATCGCGACAGGTTGGTCTAATACCCAAGGACCTTGCTGAGTAGTGATTTTGACTCTGTCTAACGATCCATCCCAAATAAGAGAAGGCTTTTGAATCAACTCTCCGGAAATAGCTAAGCTTGTAGACACGATGTCGGATATCACATCAAGGGTCACTGTGTGTTTCTTCTCACCACCACTCACCGTGAGATCTATGCTTTCTACGCTTTGATCTTGATAGGTTAGGTTGTTAGCTTTTAATTCAAGATCGGCTTGAGCTTTAGGCAATGGCAGAGGAATCACAGAGCCATTAAGTGACAAGGATTCTAGTGTTGCTTCGCTATTCCAATCTACCTTATCCACATTTAGAGCGAGATCGACTTCAGGCTCTTTCGTTGGACCACTGAGCTGGATGTTACCAATCACTTTACCTTTCAAATCAGGGACGCTTTTTACAAGCTCAGGAAAGTAAATCTCAACATCCATGTTCCATTTCTTATCAAGCTCCCCCTGAGCCTTAATCGAGTTAACACCGTGAGCTAAGCTCAAACCACTGGTTTTCAGTTTTGGTTCACCGCTCGCGCTGCGATCCGACGCTGACAACTGACCTTCGATATCCAGAGGGTATTCTCGCAAGATCCCTTCAATATCCAATTTAGGCAGTTCAATCGCCCAGCCGCCCGCTTCCGTCAACTCACCTGAGGTGACGATGCTTCCACTAATGTTGCCCTCAGCTTCTTGCCATTGCAGACCCGGTTGAATATCTTTGAGTGTCACGTCAGCTTGCCAGTTAACGAGACTCTTCCAGTTCGCTTTAACGACACCGTTAAGCTCACCGCCTAGCGTGTTAAGCTTTAGACGCTCGATCTCAATTTGTTCCGTCGTGCCTTTACCCTGTAGATCGATGGCTAATTCAGGGATTTCCTTACCATCGGCTTCACCTTTAAGAAGAACATTGAAACCATCTAGTGAGCCATCAGCTTTGAATTGCTTAATTGTCGCTTGGTAATCGCTTTTCCCGGTAAGGGGCCACTGCGCTTGCCCGCCTTCTAAGAGAAGGTCAAATGGCAGAGTCGGCTCTAAGGGTTGAATATCCCCAGACAGCTTTGCCTCAATCAGCTCAGAAAATTGGGTGTCTAGGTTTAGCTTAGCCACGCTGCCTTGTACTTTCAGAGACAACTTCTGCCCAGCAAGGTCGGTTTCTTTCACTAACGCATCCAAAGAAAGCTCTAACGGATAACCGCCCTTAAGCTCAACCTTCGTCGTTAGATTTGCGCTTGCTTGTGGCATATCGAATTCGAGAGTGGAAACATCAACCGTGTGTTTACCCGCGCGAGCCTCAAGCCCAAGGTGGTTCACCACAATCGGTGTTTCTTGTTCTAAGGTGAAACGGTTGAGGTCAAAACGCTCCAACACAACCAGTAAAGGAATCCAGACTTCCGGCAATTCGATAGCAGTTTTAACAGCAGCTTCTGGCTCAACCTTTTCTGCTTGCGGTTCTTCTGTCGATTCCGCGAGTTTAACCTTAAGATCATTGAATAAGGTTGGCGATACCGTCAGCTTTTCACCTTGCATACTCAAAGCCGTAGAGAACAGACTCCATTCAATTTCATGCCCTAAGATATTCAACTTAATATCAGACAAAGCGATACGGTTGATTACGATTGGCAACGGTGTTTTTACCGATGTTACGGGCGGAGTAGGTTCTGTTTCTTCTGTAGAGGCAGGAGGCAGTTCAGTAAATGCGAAGTCCAACCCTTGAATCGCTAAACGATCGACACACAGCTTAGGGTCGAGCAGGCAGCGAGGATTAATAGCCAAGTTCAGCTTTTGAACCTTGGTATCGATATGTAGACTGTCATCTTTAAACTGAACATTATTAAGCGTAAAGCTCGGAAACAGAGCCCCTTTAGTGCTTTCCACTTTAAGTTGTGGCAATGCTTTTTCAGCGCCCCACAGCACAGTGTTCAACCCTGGGTTGGTGAACAAAACAAAACCTAGCAGGGCTATCAACAACAGCAAAATAGACGTCAATGAGATCGACGTCCACTTAATGAATTTTCCCATCACTTTGATCATAATTCTGGCCCTAAACTAAAGTGTAACTGGAACTCATCACCTTTTGCTGCATCTAGACCCCAAGCAAAATCTAAACTCACTGGACCAACAGGTGACGCCCAACGAACACCGACACCAGTGCCGTGTTTCCATTCAGGTTTATCATTAAATGCATCACCAATGTCGTAGAATGCTGCACCCCACCAGTTTCCAACCAAGCGGTATTGGTATTCAAGCGAGCTGGTTGCAATAAATTTTGCACCCGTTAGTGCGCCACTTTCATCGCGAGGAGAGATTGACTCATAACCATAACCACGAATGCTATTGTCACCACCAGCAAAGAACCTTAGGGAGGGAGATAGCTTATCAAACTCGTCAGCAAAGTTACCGCCAAATTGAAGCCGAGTTAAGCCTCGGTGATTGTCGCCAATACTTCGAATCCAAGCGGTTTGACCTTGAAAGCGAACAACCTTAGTTTCAGATAGCAAGGTATCGTCACCCGCTTCAAACATAATGGTTTGTTTGTCGCCCCACATCGGCATCGAGCCGCCTCGCGTTCGAGTGCGTGAGAAAGAGATACCCGGCAGCACAAATTGCGCCAAGTCATCTTGCAAACCTTGTTCATAGTTTTCGACCAAGTATCGAATGAACACCGTGCGCTGCCAGCCATTGTCCAAACGCCAATATCTTTCTAAGGCAAGGTTTGATTCCAAACTCTTGGTGTCACGATTATCCAAATTTTTCATACCGTACTTAACTTGGTAGTAGTCATTAAGTACGTCATCCAATGGGATTTTATAAGCAGCCGTGATCGTCTGCTCAGGCTTCGAGATCGACAAGCTACTATTGAAGCTATGGCCTCGATCATTAACCCAAGGTTTTTTCCATTTGAGAGTGCCTTTCACACCAAGGTCGGTTGAGACACCGATACCCGTTTCGATTTGGTTACGAGCTTGCGGAGCAAGGCTAACTTTCATCGGGATTTCTCGGCCTTTACCCAATTGGCTTAAATCTGGTTCAACAAATACCGAGGAGAACCAATCCGTATTGGACAGGTTTTGGTTGTACTCACCAACTTTAGTGATTGAGTAAGGTTCGCCATCCTCAAATGGTTTGAGTGACTGCACCTTATCTTCTTCAATCTGGCTACCAGTAACCTGAGTAGTACCAAAGTGATAGCGGATACCACTGTTATAATGGAGACGAACATAAGCACGATTTAATTCGGGAGCGACTTCTAGTTTACTGAGATCGTAAGCCCCATCGAAATAACCTTTCGCTAATCCAAGATTACGGATCGACGATTTCAAAGAGTCATAATTACCATGATTCAGAGTCGAACCTTTAGACAAGCTACTCTTCGCTATCAAGGCTAAAAAGTCTGGGTCATCCTTGGCTTCACCAGTTAGAACGATATCTGAAGTATAAATAACAACAGGCTCTCCCGGCTCAACCGTAACGGTCATTTCGGTATCATCTTCGGAGTGAGTAAATGTGATTTTAGGGTGGTAGTAGCCTAACGCATTCAGGGCTTCTTTAATCATAGATTCCAAGCGGGATTGGAATCTTAGTGAAACCGAATACTCTTCTTCAGGGATCGCACTCAGATAAGCATCAACATTATCCTCAAGCGCTCCATCTAGCCCTTTGATTTCAAGGGAAACGTCAGCGAAAGCGAGCGTCGATGACAATAGAGTGCCAATCAGAACTGGTAAAGTTTTTCTTATCATGTTTAATTGGTGAAGAAGTTATCAATACGTTAATAAGTGAAAAGAAATAATACCGCTAAATAGGCATTGAGTCTGTAATAAATCCTGGAATAACACGGTCTAATTTAAAGACTTATTCAATATTGACCAACAGTTAATATGAACCCACGTTAAATAAAAGCCAGCGCGGTAAACGTATGCGAAAAGGAATATAACATGCTAAACAAACAACAACTGGTTTCTGCAGTAACCGCACTACCGGGAAATGCTGACCCAATTCGAATCACTGAGCACCATTTCGTCAATCAAACCGACCTGCTCGATGCGCCTACGGGCTCTCAACAAGAAGTCCTGTTTGGTATGGGATGCTTCTGGGGAGCTGAGCGTTTATTTTGGCAATTGGATGGCGTTATTTCAACATCCGTTGGTTACGCTGGCGGATACACGGTTAATCCCACTTATGAACAAGTATGTACTGGGCAAACCGGCCATACCGAAGTCGTTCGTGTCATATTTGATAGTGAACAAACCTCGTTAGCTCGAATACTTGAAACCTTTTGGGAGCGTCATGACCCAACTCAAGGGATGCGCCAAGGCAACGATTTAGGGACTCAATACCGTTCTGCGATCTACACCTTCAGTGAAGAGCAACAATCTATCGCTGAGCACTCTAAACGTGAATATCAACGAGCAATGACTGAATCTTTAGGCAACGAGATCACGACGGAAGTTCTGCCTGCTGGAAAATATTTTTTCGCAGAAACCTACCACCAGCAATACCTAGCTAAAAATCCGAATGGTTATTGCGGGTTGGGTGGAACAGGTGTCTGCTTCCCTCCACAATAAAGGGCCGTTCGACATACCATCGTGAACGACACGCATTAAAAAAGGGCTTCCATCAGGAAGCCCTTTTCATTGTTAATCTATTCGGTGCAAGACAAATCGATAAAGCTCAGTTACACCGGCAACGCTGCAATCGTGCCGTTAACTTCTTTAAAAATAGTGAGCTTTTGTTTGTCTGAAACTTCAGGAAGAAGCACCTTGCCTTGGTCGAAGCGAAACTCTCCGATACCTTCAATAGCAAACTGGCCTTTGAACAGGACTTTAACGAAACGCGCCACCTGATGTGGACGGTAAGTAGAAAACTTTCTTAACATAATACAACCTCAATTCCATTTGAGTACTACAGTCACATACCTGAACAGCGACGCTGTTCAAAGCATATTAAATCGCTAATTCCTTTAGCAAACAGCAAGATAATCTATTGTTCATCTCGATGTTGATGCATTATACCTTTTGGTAACAAACCTGCAACTTATTTCTACGTCGTACGATAAAAAAGTTAAAGAGGCATTTTTCAAATTTCATATTATACTTCCTGTGCAAACCAATAAGCGGAACAAAAATATAATGAAAAACAAAACTCTACTGGCTTTTTTAGCCGCAGCCTCTCCACTCTTCGCCAATGCTCACAACCTATCAGTAGGCGCTACCCTGCCTGCCATCGATGTGAGTAACTATGGTGAGATTGTTCTAAACGACGGAAATACTGGATATCAAGCTTGGGTAACCAATGATCTTCTTGGTAAAGTTCGCGTCGTTCAAGCTATCGCTGGCCGCAGCAGCTCTAAAGAGCTCAACGCACCACTGATGGCAGCCATTACCGCATCAAAATTCTCAGAAGACAGCTACCAAACCACTACCATCATCAACCAAGATGATGCAATTTGGGGGACTGGGTCTTTTGTTAAGTCGTCTGCCGAAAGCAGCAAAGAAGAATTTCCATGGTCTTCTATGGTCCTAGATGAAGACGGCGCCGTTGCGTCATCATGGGCTCTGAAAGAAGAAAGCTCAGCGATTATCGTTCAAGACAAGCAAGGTAAAATCTTGTTTGTAAAAGAAGGGGCATTAAACGAATCAGAAGTCACTCAAGTCATTGAGTTGATTAAAGCGAATCTTTAATAAGATATTCGCGTCTTTTTCGAGACCTAACCAAAGGATATTGTTATATTGTAACAGTATCCTTTTTTAATTCTGTGGTTAATTATCCTGATGTGGCAAAACACACCTAACAATGTGAAACGCAAAACCTGCTTTTTGCTAGGGCTGATGCTTATGCTAAGCCTGTTAGCCGCAACACATATTGTGGATATTCACCCAGAACACCACACTTCGCATCAATGTGAGCTGTTTTCGCTTAATCAGTTCATCACTGCGCACTCACTACCACAGATTCCAGAGTTCCATTCAGAATTTACTGTCGCTATCACAGAGTCAGTAACTTCACTACAGCGGCTATATTTCGCTTATTTGGCACGCTCACCTCCTGTAAATATCGCTTAATTACCACTACTTTTTAATTAACCTTTATTCAGGAAAAAAACATGAAACCTACTTTTTTAGCCGTTGCTATCGGCATGACTGTCTCTACAAATGTTCTAGCTAACGAAGAATTCCGCTCTCATGATGCACACGTACATGGTCAAGTTGAAGTAAACATCGCGCAAGATGGGCAAGAACTGCTTGTTGAAGTAACAGCTCCAGGCGCAGATGTGGTTGGGTTTGAACATGCTCCAGAAACTGCAGAACAGAAGAAAGTGTTTGAGCAGGCTATCGCACAATTAAACAAGCCAGAAGAGCTGTTTAGTTTTAACAATGCGAGTTGTACTCTGAAGTTCAAGTCAGTAGCAAACACCTTAGAAGGCGATCATGACGACCACGAAGGCCATGATCACGCTGATCACGCTGAGCACGATCATGACGACCACAAAGACCATGATCACGCTGAACACGATCATGATGACCACAAAGGCCATGACCACGCTGAGCACGATCATGATGACCACGAAGGTCATGACCACTCTGAAGGTGGCCACGGCGAATTCACCGTTGAGTACCATTACCAATGTTCAGACGTTGCTAAGCTAGACACAGTTAGCACTCAATGGTTCTCTAAGTTCGGTAATACAGAAAAAATGACTGTGAACTTACTAACAGACACAGCTCAAGTACAAGAAGTGCTTAACGCAGAGCGTATTAGTTTCCGATTCTAATCACTCCTAGATCGGATTAAACGTAAAATAAACAGCCAGGTAAGTCATCGCTTACTTGGCTGTTCAAATCGGTGTGTTCTGGGGAATTTATGCTTCAAATTACTGTCCAGTAGATACACCGCTTTAATTATTGGAGCTAGCATGTCTTCTGACAGTTCATCATTTGTGGTCAAACTCGAAAATATCAGCTTTCGTTGGAAGCCTGAATTACCACCAACGCTAGAGATCCCCTCTCTGTACATCCAAGCCCAAGAGCACCTTTTTATTAAAGGGCCAAGTGGTTGTGGAAAATCAACTTTGTTAGGGCTACTGACCGGAATCAACCAAGCTGAACAAGGAGAAGTCTCTATCCTTGATCAAGACCTCACTCAGCTTACACCTCGTCAAAGAGATAAATTCAGAGCCGATCATATTGGTTATATTTTCCAACAATTTAACCTGCTTCCTTATCTATCAGTTATCGATAACGTGACGCTTCCTTGCCAGTTTTCACAGATTCGTAAACAGCAAGTCGCTGAAAGCCAGAAAAGCTTACAAGAGACGGCTCGAGAGTTGTTACTCCGATTAAAGCTACCTCAAGCTTTAATGGACAAGCCCGTTACCGAGTTGAGCATAGGTCAACAACAACGTGTTGCTGCCGCTCGTGCTTTGATCGGCCAACCCAAAATCATTATTGCCGATGAGCCAACCTCAGCTTTGGATCATGACAACCGAGAAGCTTTTATCGAACTGTTGTTAGAACAAGCCAACCAGGCAGGTTCTACTCTTATCTTTGTTAGCCATGATCCAACACTAGAAAAGTTGTTCACTCGAACCATAGATTTAAAAACCGTTAATCAAGCTAAGGTTGTCGTATGAAAGTAATTACTCACTTAGCCTTAAAAAGCGTACTCAACCGTAAAGCCACGGCTATTCTCACTATTCTCACGGTGGCTGTATCCGTCATTCTCTTGCTCGGCGTAGAACGCGTTAGAACCGAAGCAAAAAGCAGCTTCGCCAATACGATTTCAGGTACTGATCTTATCGTTGGTGGCCGTTCTGGTCAGGTAAACCTGTTGCTTTACTCAGTATTCAGAATCGGTAATGCGACCAACAACATCGACTGGAAAAGCTATGAAGAATTTAGCCAGCACAACGCAGTAAAGTGGGCGATACCAATCTCATTGGGCGATTCACACAAAGGCTTCCGTGTGATGGGTACTAACCATAGCTACTTTGAAAACTATCGCTATGGAAGTAAGCAACCACTTACTTTTCAGCAAGGTAAAGAGTTTAATCAGCTATTTGACGTAGTGATTGGTGCCGACGTCGCGAAGAAGCTAGATTACAAAATCGGTGATCAAATCATTCTTGCGCACGGTATCAGTGATGTTGCGTTTAGCCGTCACGATAATCTGCCCTTCAAAATTGTCGGAATACTGGCACCAACTGGGACACCAGTAGATAAAACCGTGCATGTTTCGTTAGAGGCTATTGAAGCGATTCATGTTGGCTGGGAATCAGGTGCCAACCTCGGGCACACACCGAATGCTGAAGCGCTAAAGCAACGTGACTTCCAACCGAAGCAGATTACCGCGATGATGGTTGGCCTTAAATCGAAGATCCAAACCTTCGCACTGCAACGAGAAATCAATAACTACCGCCAAGAACCTTTGAGCGCCATTATGCCAGGCATTGCGCTTCACGAATTGTGGGGAATGATGGCCGTAGCAGAGCAAGCACTACTGATTGTTTCAGGGTTTGTGGTAATCGCGGGACTGTTAGGGATGCTGAGTAGTCTACTCACTAGCTTGCAAGAAAGACGTCGAGAGATGGCCATTCTGCGCGCGATGGGAGCAAGGCCTCGTCATGTGTTCGGTTTACTGATCAGTGAAGCAAGTGCCCTAACCTTCCTCGGTATCACATTGGGTGTTGCCGTGTTGTTTGCGCTAATCGCAGTAGTTGCTCCTATTGTGCAACAAAGTTATGGTATCAACATATCGGTATCCGCAATCACACCCCATGAGTGGAAACTGCTTATGTTGGTGCAAGTTGCCGGAATCATTATTGGCTTTATTCCCGCTTTCAGAGCTTACCGTCAGTCATTGTCTGATGGCATGACTATCCGAATCTAAAATAGGAACCTACGATGCAACGCAAATTCCTACTGATACTTGGGTTACTTATGTTCCCATTTATCAGCACAGCTCACGCTGAAACCACTCAGACTGACGAATCGGTATTAACACTCGATTGGATTGACTTGATTCCAGAGTCAGAGCGAGCACAACTCGACTCATTTGGTATGCCTATGGTTAACCACGACAGTATGGACAAACCTCAACAATCGACACTTGGCGCTGTTCGCCCAGAGCTGAATGGCAGCACAGTCAAGATTCCTGGCTTTGTGATTCCATTGGAAGGCGATGAGAACATGATCACTGAGTTTCTGTTAGTACCGTACTTTGGCGCATGTATCCACGTACCGCCACCGCCGCCGAACCAAATCATCTACGTGAAGTTCCCACAAGGCGCTCCAATCCAGCAGCTATGGGATGTGATTTATTTAGTAGGTACACTAAAAACCGAGTCAATAAGCCACGACTTAGCTCAAACCGGTTATCTTATTGAAGGTACTGCGATTGAAGAATATGACGACATGTAGTCATTAGAAGGGTGGCTCAAGGATGAGCTGCCGTCACTGAACGAGTGAGATCATTCAATAACAGTTTAATAACGATAATTTTATTCTAAATTATGCGATGTAATTAGACAAGTACGCTAGAACAGCGACATAAGTAGCGAGTAATAACCCTATACTAAGCTGTTTCTTCAGCTTGTTATCATTGACTTGATTCATAACTCCTCCTTGAGAATTACAACAAATTTAACATCTTATTATCATTAGCAAAAGTAAAATTTTGTTGAAACCTTCAACTCTGCACGCAAAATCTAGCCACCAATAAGATAAAGAGTTACATTTTAGACAGTTATACCAATCACAATAAGTAAGTGTTCAGAAATAGCGTAGGAAAAAGGCTTGAGAACAAGGCGGAGCTTTTTGATAAGTAGTTATTCTACAATCAAAAATTCTAACGCTGTTATCGAGCGTTTTAACAAGCTAGAGCGAGCAATTATTTACTACGATTGGTATTGAGTCGTCTCCTAACGGTACTCTTATGTCAGAAACCAAACAGCCAGTGATCATTGAGCATGCTAGCGATACACAGCAAAAGCATGAGAAAAAGCCTCATATTGCCGATAGTGCAAGCAGAATGCGGCACATCGCACAAAGCTTCGGCCTCGATTCCTTAATTAGTCATAGTGCAAAGCCAAACGATAAAGCTGAGAGTACGCTTATCGAACGGGCACTATTACGAGAGAAAAAACGTAGAGAACTTCGCCAAAAGAACCTAGAACAGATTCTAAAGTTGGCACACTCTTCATGTAAGGATGAAGCGGCTGGAGACCCTGATCAGGACTGGCTATACCGTTTCTTCGATATGGCACAAGAGATCCACAATACATCGATGCAGAGGCTGTGGGCTCAAGTACTGAAACGAGAAGTCACCAACCCAGGCTCGACGTCGATGAAAGCGCTGCAGATCTTAAAAGACATGACACCAAAAGAAGCGCTCACCCTGCAAAGAGCAGCGTCACTGGGTTGTAGCTTTGGTAGCGATAACAGCAGAAAACTGTTGCTCGGCTTTAAATCCCATGCAGGAATCTTCAGCTTTGGTAAAAGGGACACCACCAACACCATCAATCTTGGTGGACACAACCTTCCCTACTCTAGCTTGCTCCACTTGATTGAACTCGGGATTATTCTGGGCACAGAATTAGAATCTGGAGAGATTGATTTCGATCCAGCTCTGCACTTAACTTATCAAGGTAAGGGCATGTCACTGGCACCATTATCAAAAGGGGTGAAGCTGATTTACTACCGATTCAGCCCAACAGGCAATGAGCTTTGCAACTTACTTGGCAACAAGCCTAACACGCAGTATTACGACCAACTGATTGCGCTATTGAGCCAAAAGTTTACGGTTCAAACAGAAGTTAAAAGCAGTGTGAACTACACCGTCTAGACAATCGATACTGTAAAAAATAGACGGTGTACGCTGTGAAGAGTATTGATAAGAGTGAAGAGAATCTAGAGGATAAGGTTCTTGTCTCGGAAAACCAAGGCTGCACTATTTATCCGTAGTGAATTAAGCAGATAAACAGGAGAGTAGCCTTAGTCATACCAGCGATCTCAATTGGATAAAATATTACGCTTCTC
Source organism: Vibrio sp. FF266 (assembly GCF_041439695.1). Taxonomy (NCBI): domain Bacteria; kingdom Pseudomonadati; phylum Pseudomonadota; class Gammaproteobacteria; order Vibrionales; family Vibrionaceae; genus Vibrio; species Vibrio sp. FF266. Next base: position 17,419 of record NZ_JBGOOO010000022.1, on the reverse strand, counting down.
TAAAGCATCAATACACAATTCGACCAGTTCATCGAGTGTCTTTTCGCCCGCAGGAAGATCTATCTCAGGATGCTTAGGCGCTTCGTACACTGAACTAATACCAGTAAAGTTCGGGATGTCTCCAGCGCGTGCTTTTTTATACAGACCTTTCGGGTCTCGCTGCTCACACACCTCAAGTGGTGTGTTTACAAATACCTCAAGAAACTCACCTTCCGGCAATAAGTCTCGCACCAACTGTCTTTCAGCTTGATGTGGGGAAATAAACGCTGACAAGACGATCAAACCCGCATCCGCCATCAATTTAGCGAGCTCACCAATACGACGAATATTCTCTCGACGGTCTTGCTCTGAGAAGCCAAGGTCGCTACATAACCCATGACGGACATTGTCACCATCCAATAAGTAAGTATGGTAACCAAGCTGTGCCAAGCGGTTTTCTAATGCTCCAGCAACTGTCGACTTCCCAGAACCAGATAATCCAGTGAACCAGAGCACCGCTGGTTTCTGTGATTTCAGATCCGCACGAAATGTTTTATCAATCGAGTGTTGATGCCACACAACATTCTCATCTTTTGGTTTGAGTACTGCGGTCATAATTAGTCCTTTAAATAAACAGCATTAAAATGGGAAAAAGTAAGGAATCAGGGTCAGCACCAAGCCCGAATAGACAATCGAGATTGGGATGCCGATACGTAGATAATCCGTGAGATGATAATTACCTACGCTATAAACAAGTAAATTAGTTTGGTAGCCGTATGGCGAAATAAAACTGGCACTGGCACCAAATAGAACCGCCATAATGAATGGCATAGGGTCAACGCCATAGCCGATAGCCATGCTATAGCCGATTGGGAAAGAGAGTGCTGCGGCCGCATTATTGGTAACAAGTTCTGTCAGAACCAAGGTCATAAAATAGGTCGCGACTAACGCACCAAACACGCCCCAGCCATTAAAGGCTTCCATAAACATCAACCCCATCCGCTCAGACAAACCCGATGAAATCATCAGTTGAGCAATAGACAGAGCGGAGCCAACGATCACCACAATATCAACCGGAAAACGGCGACGGAGTTCACCCAGTTGCACCACACCAAAGGCCACCAGCAACAGTAAGAAACCAGCCAGCCCTTTGATAATCGGCACGACTTCAGCAAGGGCTAGACCAATCACACTGGCAAAACCGAGCAATACAAACGTCGATTTATCCGCATCAAGCTTGGCACTCGAGTCCAAGTCATTCATCAACACAAACTCTTTGTTGTGTTGCTGGCGTTGTTCTTCAAAGCGTTTGCCGGGAACCAAAATCAAGGTATCACCAGCGGTCAATGTGATATTCCCTAGCCCACCTTCAAGGCGCTCATGGCCACGACGAATAGCAACCACCACCGCATCGAAACGATCTCTAAACTGGCTGGTTTTCAGGGTTTTATTACAGAAGCTTGCAGACGAACTCACTACTACTTCAACAAAGCTCTGGCCGTTTAGATGATGCTGGCCAAACAGGGTCAACCCTTGAATTTCTTGTAGTGTCGCTACGCTTTCAACGTCGCCACAAAACAGCAACCGGTCACGGGCTTGAAGAATAAAATCAGGGTCAATCGAAGCCGTGGTCTTACCGTCGCGAATCACTTCGGCTAAGAACAGTTTTCTCAAAGCTCTGAGATTATTTTCGCTAACACTGCGGCCAACTAACGGTGAGCCAGGTTCAACTCGCGCCTCTAGAAAGTAAGGCAGATCGTCCTGCGACCCATCATCGTAGCTTGGTAAGAAGTAACTCAGAGGGATAAGAATCAAAACACCACCCACCAAGACCGCTAAACCGATCAAGGTTGGTGTGAAAAAGTTTAAGCTTGGCAATCCCGCATCTTCAACAAAACTATTGATGATCAAATTGGTTGAAGTGCCGATCAATGTCAGGGTTCCGCCTAAAATGGCAGCGTATGACAAAGGGATAAGTAACTTAGATGGCGCGTGCTGTTGATTGCGTTTGATCGCTCCGATCAAAGAGACAACCACCGCTGTGTTATTAGTAAAAGAAGAAAGTAGCGCTGTGGAAATACCCAACTTCGCAACCACGGTACCTAGCCTACCTTCAGAGATATTGCGGCTAACCCAGCTGATTAAGCGAGTTTTCTCCAACGCACTTGATGCGAGGATCAGAAGAATTAAAGTCAGTAACGAGGAGTTAGTGAAGTTATTGGCTAGGCTCGACAAGTCGATCATACCAGCCATAAAAGCAATAAAAGCCGCGCCAGCAAAGATAAAGCTTGGCTTAATACGGGTAACGAGCAGGCAAGTAATGATGCCGAGCAAAATCGCTAATACAAATCCTTGTTGCCACATATACCCGTCCTTTATGGCGGAAACAATCGGTTTCCGCCTGATTCAATAAGCTGTTACTTAGTCGTTTATGACTTCAGTAGTTGGCTTAGATCTTTGGCATCCCAATGAGGGAAGTGCTTGCGTACCAATGCGTTGAACTCAAGTTCAAATGCAGAGAAGTTACCGACTTGCTGTTCAACAGAGTCCAAACGGTCTCGAATCAAACCAGCACCAACCGTCACATTAGTCAGGCGGTCGATAACAATGAAACCACCGGTGTCCGCACTCTCACGGTATTTATCCAGCGCTACGGTCTCGTTCAATGACCATTCACACAAACCAATACCATTCAGTGGCAACTCATCAACAGCGTGAGTCGACAGGTTGTTGATATCATATTGATGACGAACCGTTTCAACCTGACCGACGGTTTTCTTACCTGCGATCTTGATGTCGTAAGCTTTACCCGGTTGCAGTGGTTGCTCTGTCATCCACACGATGTCTGCCAATACATGGTTGGTTGATTCAATCTGTGCATTTTCTAGCACAATCAAATCACCACGGCTGATATCGATTTCATCTTCAAGAGTCAATGTTACCGCCAAACCCGCTTGTGCTGATTCAAGTTCACCATCAAAGGTCACAATGCTTGCCACCTTAGAGGTTTTACCTGAAGGCAACGCCTTGATTTTATCACCGACGCTGACACGACCAGAAGCCACGGTGCCGGCAAAGCCACGGAAATCTAAGTTAGGACGATTGACATACTGCACAGGGAAACGGAATTCGCCCGCAGAACGTTTTTGGTCAATGTCTACGTTCTCTAACACTTCTAATAGCGATGGACCTTCGAACCATTCAAGCTCTTTGCTTGGCGCAGCAACGTTAATACCTTCAAGTGCCGAAACGGGCAGAATCTGAATATTAGTTTCGCCCTCTAGGTTTTCAGCAAACTCTAGGTACTGATCGCGAATCTCCTCAAAACGATCTTGCGAGTACTCGACGAGATCCATTTTGTTGACTGCGACGATGAAATGCTTCAAACCAAGCAGGTTAGAAATAAACGAGTGACGACGTGTTTGATCCAGTACACCCTTACGAGCATCAATCAAGATCACAGCCAGATCACACGTTGAAGCGCCTGTTGCCATATTACGCGTGTACTGCTCATGCCCAGGGGTATCAGCAATAATGAATTTACGTTTTTGAGTCGAGAAGTAGCGATAAGCCACATCGATCGTGATGCCTTGCTCACGCTCAGCCTGTAAACCATCAACAAGCAATGCCAAGTCAGGTTTCTCACCTGTAGTACCCACTCGTTGGCTATCAGAGTGAACCGCTGCTAGCTGATCTTCATAAATCTGTTTTGTATCATGGAGCAAGCGACCGATTAAGGTACTTTTACCGTCATCTACCGAGCCACAAGTTAAAAATCTAAGCATAGATTTATGCTGATGCTGACTTAGATAACCTTCAATCCCTAGTTCAGCCAATTCGGCTTCTACTGCACTATTCATTTTTCTTTCCTTAGATTCTTAGAAATAACCTTGGCGCTTTTTCAGCTCCATAGAGCCCGACTGATCATGGTCAATCGCTCGACCTTGACGCTCACTGGACGTCGCCACCAGCATCTCTTCAATAATGCCTGTTAGCGTATTCGCCTCAGATTCAACGGCTCCGGTTAGTGGGTAACAGCCCAAAGTACGGAAGCGAACGCTTTTTTCTTCAATCACTTCACCTTCTTGCAGTTCCATACGGTCATCATCAACCATGATCAGCATGCCATCACGCTCAACCACAGGACGTTTATCAGATAGGTAAAGCGGAACAATATCGATGCTCTCTAGGTAGATGTATTGCCAGATATCAAGCTCAGTCCAGTTAGATAGTGGGAAGACACGAATGCTTTCGCCCTTATTAACCTGACCGTTGTAGGTGTGCCAAAGCTCTGGACGCTGGTTTTTTGGATCCCATGTATGGTTCTTATCGCGGAAAGAATAAACACGCTCTTTTGCTCGAGATTTTTCTTCATCACGACGCGCACCACCAAAAGCGGCATCGAACCCGTACTTGTTTAACGCCTGCTTAAGGCCTTGAGTTTTCATGATGTCTGTATGCTTAGAAGAGCCATGTACGAATGGGCTACACCCCATCTCAATACCTTCTGGGTTCTTATGTACTAAAAGGTCGAAGCCGTACTTTTTAGCCGTACGATCACGAAACTCAATCATCTCGCGGAATTTCCAATCCGTATCTACATGCAATAGTGGGAATGGAATCTTGCCTGGATAAAACGCTTTGCGAGCTAAATGAAGCATCACAGAAGAATCTTTACCGATGGAGTACATCATCACTGGGTTATCAAACTCAGCAGCAACTTCACGGATAATATGAATACTTTCCGCTTCAAGCTGTTTTAGGTGGGTTAAACGTTCTTGGTCCATTTCAGTGCTTCCTTTAAGGCTCGCAGTACGAGCAATTCATTACTTGGTCTTGCCAAGCAAGGGATTTAACTCATCCACTTGAGTGAATGGGAGTATTGGCACTAGAAGAAAACAGAAGCTTCGTTTTGAGCTATCCTTGCTATTCATCTGCCTGATACGTCCTTGATATAGGCATTATGACGAGCCTCTCATATTACTGGAAATTCTAAAATTTCATTTTTTATTCGAAAAGCTGATAAGGGATGAGATTCATCGATAAATTGGTGAAATGAATGGACTAATATTATCGATATCAGTTGCGCATCGATTGAGCAGCTTTGGGAGGTGTCTTGCAGAACACTATAAAGTAATCGATCTAAGTCACGAATTAACATTCGCTGTAATCATTGTTTCATTCCATTTTGTTACATTACGCAACGAATTTTCTACTAATCCACTTTGGAGCTCCAAAATGAAAGTTGCAATGAAACCTTTGTCATTGGCTGTACTTGCTGGTCTTGGTCTGACTTTAGCTGGCTGCACAACAACACCAGATACCGATGAAGTGATTAAATTACGTGTCGTAGAAACGACGGATATCCATACCAACCTAATGGATTACGACTACTACAAAGACAAGCCGTCGAAAAAAATCGGCTTAGCACGTACTGCAACTCTAGTAAAAGAAGCTCAAAGCGAAGTAACCAACAGCGTATTAGTTGATAACGGTGACTTGCTGCAAGGTAGCCCGATGGGTGACTACATGGCAGACAAAGGCATCGAGGCTGGCGAAGTTCACCCTGCATATAAAGCAATGAACCAACTAAGCTACGACGCTGCAAACCTAGGTAACCACGAATTCAACTACGGTCTTGAGTTCCTAGAAGAATCTATTAACGACGCTGATTTCCCGTACATCAGTGCTAACGTTTACGACGCAGAAACCAAAGAACACTACTTCACGCCATACATCATCAAGACGCACACCTTTGAAGATACTGCTGGCGTAGAACATGAAGTAAAAGTGGGTTACATCGGTTTTGTTCCACCACAAATCATGACGTGGGATAAGAAGAACCTTGAAGGCAAAGTGATCGCTCGCGATATCATTGAGACAGCTAACGAGTTAGTGCCTCAAATGAAAGCGGAAGGCGCTGAAGTAATCGTTGCTATCCCTCACTCAGGCGTATCAACTGACCCGTACAAAAATGGCGAAGAGAACTCAACGTTCTACCTATCTGAAGTAGACGGCATTGATGCAATCGCATTTGGTCACTCTCACGCAGTATTCCCAGGAAAAGGTTTTGATGACATTCAAGGCATCAACAACGAAACGGGCACAATGAACGGCGTTGCGGCTGTAATGCCAGGCCGCTGGGGTAGCCACGTTGGTGTTATGGATCTAACACTTGCACAAAAAGACGGTAAGTGGGAAGTTGTTAAAGGCCAATCAGAAGCACGCCCAATCTACGACAAGGTAGAAAAGAAATCTCTTGCTGCTGCTGATGAAGGCATCGTTTCTGCACTAGAAAAAGACCACGCAGGTACTCGTGAGTTTGTTAACCAACCGATTGGTAAAGCAGACGATGTGATGTACAGCTTCTTGTCTCTAGTACAAGACGATCCAACTGTTCAAATCGTGAACCTTGCGCAAAAAGATTACGTTGAGCAGTTCATCCAAGGTGATCCAGACTTAGATGGCACACCTGTACTTTCAGCAGCTGCACCATTCAAAGCAGGCGGCCGTAAGAATGACCCAGCGAACTTCACTGAAGTTGAATCTGGTCAACTGACATTCCGTAACGCGGCTGACTTATACCTTTACCCGAACACGCTAGTTGCAATGAAGGTAACAGGCCACGAAGTAAAAGAGTGGCTTGAGTGTTCTGCTGGTCAATTCCAACAAATAGATGTTAATTCGACCGCACCACAGCAGTTGGTTGAATGGGACGGCTTCCGCACTTACAACTTTGATGTCATCGATGGCGTTGAGTACCAAATCGATGTTACACAACCAGCAAAATACGATGGTAACTGTAAAGTTATTAATGAAGGCTCTGAGCGTATCGTAGGTCTAACTTACCAAGGTAAGCCGATCGACGTGAAGCAAGACTTCCTGATCGCAACCAACAACTACCGAGCATACAGCAATAAGTTCCCAGGTACGGGTGAAGACTTCATCGCATTTGATGCACCAGATGAGAACCGTACTGTTCTTGCGAACTACATCTCTCGCGTAAGTAAAGAGCAAGGTCAAGTTAGCCCAACGGCTGATAACAACTGGTCATTTGCGCCAATCAAAACGGATAAAAAGCTAGATATCCGCTTTGAAACATCTCCAAGCGACAAAGCGGCAGAGTTCATCAAAGAAAAAGGGCAATACCCGATGAAACGTGTTGCGACTGACGATGTTGGTTTTGCTGTTTACCAGATTGACCTAACTAAATAGATTGCTTAAGTAATCCATAGTTAACGTTCTGAAAGGCTGAGTTTAACGACTCAGCCTTTTTCTTTTGTTATTTATAAACCGAATCCACTGCCCTACTTTTCTCACCGTAAACACCCGCTAATTCAACCCCCAAACAGCACCACTCAAACCGTCAATCGATTTAAGTCCCCACAAAAAAACACTAATCAGCTGTAAGTTTTTCTCTGCTCCTCCTGTCTATTTAATTTACTACACTCAATGAATGGCCAATAAGCCATTCATCTATAGGATAGATAAGGGTATTTGATGAGCACCGTCGAGAGTATTCAAGCATGGTTAAATACAGGAGAAGAATCGCTGCTATGGCTGATGCTTGGCATTATCGCGCTTTCTTACTTGCTTGAAGATCTGGCGATTGTTACAGCGGCAGGTTTAGCAACTCAAGGACTCATGCTTCCTCAATATGCGTTGCTTGCCATTTTCATCGGCATTGCCACAGGTGATCTCGGTCTCTACTACCTAGGCAAATCAGGACGTTATTTCCGCGGCGTTCGCTACAAAGCCCTCACCAACCGATACTTTCGTGCACTTCGTACTAAATTACGTCAAAACGCTTTCAGCAGTCTTTTTGTCATCCGCTTTATTCCTGGGCTTCGTACCGTCGGTTTTACCTTAAGTGGCTTTTTCGCAATCCCACTGCCTACTTTCTTGTTTGCCGTTATTAGTGCCACTGCGCTCTGGACTGGCATTGTCTTCTCTGCCATCTACTATTTAGGGACATCAGCGTGGCTGCAAGCCTCTGAATATCAATGGATCATCATCCCGTGTGCCATCGCTTTGCTGTTTATCGGCAATCGATTAATGAATAGAACCTACTCTAGAGGATTATCATGAGTTCACCGCAAGATATTCGCATCATTCCAGCACATCAAATCAATGCAGGTATGCCCTTGCTTGAAAAAGATACCGTGCGCAGTGTCTCTCCTTATGAGTTTCTTCCAACGTGGTTCTTCTACACGCCAGTGGTGATTCAAAGCCTGATGCAAGGGTTGCGGCACTTTGACTGGGCACTGCCGCTCATCGCCAACCCGAGTATTAAGTTAAGCGGCATGGTCGGCGAATCAAAACACGAGATACTGAGCCTTGCTGGATCATCGAGTCAGCGTTGGATCTCTCCGTTTATCACCTTAACCAAAACGGATCTTAGCAGTAAGAAACAAGCCGAAGATGCGCGCAGCGCACTCATACAGTCGGATCTCGATTTCCCGATTGTGGCTAAACCGGATCTTGGCTGTCGAGGTGTTGGCGTTAAGCTGATCAACACACAAGATCAACTTGAGCAGTATGTTGAGTCTTTCCCAAATAATGCTCGCTTTCTATTGCAAGAAAAGGCGCCTTATCAAGCCGAGGCGGGTGTTTTCTATGTTCGCTACCCAAATAAAAAGCAAGGCGAGATCATCTCGATCACACTCAAGTACGCACCAATGGTGACGGGTGATGGCAGCTCGACACTCAAGCAGTTAATTGAAAATAGCCCGCGTGCTGGGCAGCTTAGTCACCTGTATCTACCGAGACATGAAGATAAATTAGATCAAGTGCTCGCAGAGGGCGAAGAGTTCCAACTCGCGTTCGCAGGTAGCCATAGCCGTGGCTGTATCTTCCGAGACGGTAATCAATACATCACTCAGGCTTTAACCGAACGCTTAGATGAGATATTCGACGACTTCGATGGCTTTCACTTTGGTCGACTCGACGTCAAATTCAAGGACATGCACAGCCTAATGAACGGCGAGGACTTCACTATCCTTGAGGTCAATGGCGCAAGCAGTGAGGCCGGGCACATCTGGGATCGCAACACACCGCTACGAGAGATATTTTCGACGCTACTTCTGCAATACCGCATTCTTTTTGATATTGGTGCTCAACAGAAACAAAGAGGCCACCAGTCTCCTTCTTTTAAGAGCTTATATAACGCGTGGCAAGAAGAGCGACGTCTTGTTCAACAATATCCGACCACCGATTAACTTTGTACGAGGATCATGAATGAACCCCATAGCCCAACCGAGCGCCCTAACTTCTTTCTCTCCTAGTATCAAGGGAGCGGTAGAGATATTGAATCAGGGTTTAGAGTTTTTGTTAGCGATATCTGACAGCGACTATCTGACACGAGCAAAGCCGCACGTCACAAGTTCTATTGGTGAGCATACCCGTCACACGCTCGATCTTTTTCACGCTTTGATTTTAAAAGAGAATGCGACCGTTGATTACAACACTCGTCGTCGTGGTCACCCCGTCGAATTCGACAGGTCGATTGCGTTGAAAGAGATCCATTACGTGATCAACTGGCTTGAACGATTAGACCGCAGAGATCTCGAAGCGCCCATCATGATCCAAACCGAAGTTTCAATGGATACACAAGTGTTTGCCAGCCTGCCTTCTACGCTAGAAAGAGAGGTCACCTTTGCCGCGCTGCATGCCAATCATCATTACGCGATGATCAAGGTGATCACGACCTTTCTTGATGTCGAAACATGCAACACCTTTGGTTATGCCCCAACCACCAGCAGCTATTTGAGGGAGCAATAATCATGTGTTCAGTATCTTGGCTGCTTGAAGACAATGGCTATCAGGTCTTCTTTAATCGTGATGAACAAAAGACACGGACACTGGCGATGCCACCTAAACAATATCGAGTTAACGGCGTCGATATCATCATGCCACTCGACCCAACCGGCGGTGGTAGCTGGATCAGTATCAATGAGTTCGGGCTTTCGTTATGCCTACTCAATAACTATCAAGGCATCGTTCCTGATGGACTTTTAGTCAGCCGTGGTTTGTTACTCAAGAACCTATCATCGAGTCGTAATATCAGTCAGCTCTCTGAAGCATTTCATAAGCTCGATCTGCACTCTTTTGCCCCATTTACCTTGCTAGCTTTCGCGCCGAACTTAACTCAACACCATGGCTTGGTTATCGCCTATATGTGGGATGGCATTCAACAAAAAATAGTCGAAACCGACTCTCCGCTGTTCTCATCCGGTGTTGATTTAGAGCGAGTGCAAGCCTATCGACAAGCAAAATACGATCAGCTTATGGCTACGGGTAAGAATCAACAGAACTTACTTCAATTTCACTCTCACCATCACAGCGAACAACCTCATTTAGCGACCTGTATGCATCGTGAAGACGCGCACACAGTGAGCTTTACACACTTACGCAATCTACACGGCCAAGCCTCTATGTTTTACGTACCCGGCTCGCCTTGTGAACCCATTAAACCATGCCAGATAAATCAACAGCGTTTTACCTTCGATTTATCACCAGCAATCAATCTATAGATGGAGTCCATCATGAGAAAACTATTAACCATGGTCATGCTACTTGTTAGCCCTTACGTCTTTGCCGCCGATGAAATCTACACAGGGTTCTTTAGCAGCAAGGCGCTCGATGGCTACGACACTGTGGCTTACTTCACTTCAGGTAAGCCCATTGAAGGCAGTAAAAAATTCAGCACCGAGTACAAAGGCGCAGACTGGTATTTCTCTTCTGAAAAGAATCTGACTTTATTTGTTAATAATCCTGAAAAATATGCCCCTCAATATGGTGGCTATTGCGCTTGGGCTGTTTCAGCAAAAAGTGATTTTGCACCCGGAGACCCGAATCAATGGACGATTGTTGATAACAAGCTTTACCTCAACTACGACCAAGAGATTAAACAGCGTTGGGAACAAGACCGAGCGCAACATATTCAAAAAGCCGACACCATTTGGCCGCAACTGATCAAATAAGGGAATAACCATGACATTCACTCCAGCTAAACATATCCCTGCGGCATTTATTGCGTTTGTGTTCATTCAGTCGCTGTTTTTTAAGTTCACAGGCTCATACGAAACTGAGCATATCTTTGGCACCTTAGCGACATGGTCTGGCTTAAGTTGGTTCGGTTCATTTGGCGGCTACTTGATTGGGTTCGCTGAATTGATTGCTGCCATTTTACTGTTTACTCGTTGGCATGGCTTGGGTGCCATCATGAGTGTGGGAATTATGAGTGGTGCGATTTTCTTCCACCTGTTTACACCACTCGGTATTCAAATGCCTGAGTTTAATGCAGCGGGTGAAATTGTCGGTTATGACGGCGGATTACTGTTTGGTATGGCATGCCTAGTGTGGTTGTGCGGTGCATTTTTAAGTGTGAAAGATTTCAAGAATCAAGACGGTTTCCTAAACAACTTTAGTCAATAAGGTAGCTTCATTATGATTGATAGTCCTTTTCGTTTACCACGTTACACGCCTTTTGGTTTAGGTGAGTCTGTTGTCGAGTGGGCAACTGGGCTATCTAAGCTAGATAAACTCTATCAAGATAGACCTGATGAGTTATCTAGTTTTGAATTCATGCATCACACCCTGTCGGCATTGAATATCGACTATTCTATTTCAGCAGGCGCCACTGACAATATTCCTGAAGAAGGACCGGTTGTGATTGTGGCTAACCACCCGCTTGGCGCGATTGAAGGTGTGATCCTTGCTGATCTCGTAGGATCGGTAAGGAAGGATGTGAAGGTGTTGGCGAATGAGTTGCTCAAGCGACTACCTGAACTGGATGATCTTTTCATCGGAGTCGATGTCTTTAATAGTAAAGAATCAAAACGAACCAACGCTAAAGCCATTCGAGATGCCAATCGTCATTTGGCAGGCGGGGGGCTATTGATTGTGTTCCCTGCGGGCGAAGTATCGAGTTACCGTAAAGGGGCAAAAACACTGACAGACATCGAATGGAGCAAATCGGTTGCCAAGTTCGTCAAACGTCATCAGGCAACTACGGTTCCTATCTTTATCAATGGTAAAAACAGCGAGCTTTTCTACCAAGCTGGACGAGTTCATCCACTGCTAAGAACGGCTTTACTTGGCCGTGAACTTCTTAATAAACGAGCGACTACCATCTCTATCTCTATTGGCTCTTCAATCCCATACTCAGAGATAAAATCGTTTGAACAAGAGATGGATATCGTCAACTATCTGCGACTCAATACCTATCTGATGAGTCAACAAGATAGCCCTAGTACGCCAATCCATGCGCCCTCTTTTGACACTCAGGTTATTGCGCCTATTCCATCAGAAGTACTCTCTATAGAAGTCGCGTCACTTCCTCAAGAAATGAGATTACTGGAACAGGGAGATTTTGAGGTGTACTGCACACCGAGCCAGTCGATCCCCAATTTAATGCGCGAGATTGGTCGAGTAAGAGAGGAGAGCTTTAGAGAGGTCGGCGAAGGCAGCGGGCTTGCCTGTGATTTAGATGAGTATGACCTTTACTACCATCAACTGTTTGTGTGGAACAAAGCCAAGGCTGAATTAGTCGGTGCATATCGACTTGGTATGGTCGACAAGTTGATCGCTGAGCACGGGCTTGATCAACTCTATTCCCGCAGTCTGTTTAACTACAATCAAGAATTCATCGATACTTTAGACAACAGTATCGAGCTTGGGCGTTCTGTAGTGAGCAAGCCTTATCAAAAGAGCCTTAACTCACTATTACTATTGTGGAAAGGTATCGCGGCCTTCGTGTATCGTCATCCTCAATACACTCACCTATTCGGCCCAGTCAGTATCAGTAATGATTACAGCCACAATGCGCGTCTGTTGATTGCGACGACCTTATCGATACATCATTATGACGAAGAAAAAGCAAACCTGGTTTCTCCTTCTTCACCACTCAATACCAGTAATCATGTGTTCTGGCAAAATCATCTGTTATCGTCATTGGCGAGTGTTCCTCTGCTCTCTAAAGTGTTAGCGCGTATGGAGCAAGGAAAAGGCCTGCCAGTACTACTCCGCCAATACCTAGGGATGAACGGTAAGTTGGTGTGCTTTAACGTCGACCCATCATTTAATGATGCTCTGGATGGCTTGATTGTGGTTAACCTTAAGAAAGTACCACTGAAAACTCTTGGTAAATACATGGGTAGAGAACTTGCTCAAGATTATCTAGCACAGCACGCTCGACGCTGATTTAGCCCGCTCTGTACCTAAACTCAAATAAGTGCGATGATTTCGACACTTATTTGGGTTAGGTTATTTCCATGCACACCTCTTTTATCGAACAACTACAAAGCTTCGACTTCTCTGAAAGTCAGATTGAATCTCTATTAGCCGTCGCGAAACCACTTGAGCTACCAACCAGACACATCCTGATCAATCAAGGTGAAATGGCGAGTTCAATCTACTTTGTACTTGAAGGCTTGTGCCACGCTTGTTATCTCACTGATGACGGCAAGCAATACAGCAAAGAGTTCTACTGGGAACAAGATTGGATCATCGGCTTTGAGAGTCTGATAAAAAACCAAGCGTCCCCTTACCTATTAGAAACGCTCACACCAATTACTATGTTAGAACTGCCAATGAACGCAGTTATCGAGTGGCGCGCATCAAACAACCCTTTGTATTTAAAGTTATTAGAAACTCAGCTGATGCATAAGGAAAACAAAGAACGCTTTATGCTGCTCTATACTCCAGAGCAACGCTATCAACTTTTCTGCGAACATTATCCCGACCTTGAACAGCGCTTGAACGACAATCAAATTGCTGCTTACCTCGGTATAACCGCGATCAGCCTGAGCAGAATCAAAGGTCGAATTAACAATAGTTAATGCCAACAATCATCGCACATAGTACATTCAGAGCATCGATAATCTCTGGATGTAAACATGATCACTTGGCACTCAATTCCCTTCTCTGAACTTTCAACACAGCAGCTTTATCAACTACTTCAATTACGAGTAGATGTGTTCGTCGTTGAACAAAATTGCCCTTATCCAGAACTCGACGGTAAAGATACACTCGCGGGTGTTGAACACTTGCTTGGCTATGCTGATGCAGAGTTAGTGGCGTGTGCACGCTTGTTACCACCAGGAACTTCTTACGACAACACGAGCATCGGTCGAGTGGCAACGAAGCAATCGGCAAGAGGTGATGGTTTAGGGCATCAATTGATAAAAGAAGCGTTAACACGCTGTGAGGCTCTTTGGCCGAGCAAGACCATCGATATTGGCGCGCAACAACACCTAGAAAACTTCTATGCGAATCACGGGTTCGAAACTATCTCTGAGATGTATCTGGAAGACGATATTCCGCATGTAGACATGAGATTTGAAAAGTAATGACGAATATCACTGTCGGTATTCTATTGTTGGTTGCAGGTAACTTGTTTGCCTCGCTTTCCGACGTAGCGGTAAAACTGTTGAATGGCGAAGTACCGCCTCTTCAGTATATTTTTTTCCGACAGTTGATATCTCTGCTCATCATCACCCCTTTGTGGCTACAACAGAAAAAAGAACAACGACGCTTACAACAAGCTAAAGTGACCTTTATTCGAGGACAACTGATCCTAATCGGCAGCGGATGTATGGTCGTCGCGATCACCCACCTTTCTTTGGCTACCGCCAACGCAGTATTTTACGTCGCGCCCCTGTTGATGTTACCTCTCTCTATGTTTCTACTGAAAGAGCAACCGGCACTTGGCAAGGTTATCGCCACCACTATCGGTTTTATTGGTGCATTGATTGTCTTGAGGCCATCACAATTTCATTGGGCAGCACTGTTTGCTTTGGGTACAGCACTCACCCTCGCACTATTCAATGTATTGGTAAGAAAGCTTCCTAGTGAGCAAACGGTGGTCACTACGCTGTGGTGGACAACCTTATGCTCTATTCCAGCCTCATTAGTACTGTGCTTCTTATACTGGCAGCCGGTGTCTGTGGAGCATTTGGGATACATAGCATTAAGTGCGACGCTAATCTTAAGCTACAACGGACTTGCGGTCGCTGCCTACCAAAAAGCACACTCTAGTCAAATTGCCTTGGCTGAATACTCAGGCTTAGTGTTTGTCGCCATAATAGGCGCGATATGGTTTGATGAGATTCCAGATACGTTAACCTTTATCGGAATTATGCTCATCATCTTACCGCTTGCACCTTTCAAGCGACCAAAAAAAAGAGCTAATCATTAGCTCTTTTCTATCGACTATCTGTATCTGACAAAACGCTTAAACGCAGGCTCAGAATTGAGCTACTTACTACGGCCAAAGCCACCGTCTGACAATCGGAAAAACATCACCGAAGTGTTGCCTTTTTCTAGCTGAAGAATGTCTAGTTTCCCGGTCTCGGCGAGTTTGAATCGAACTAGCTGGCCTTTACGAATCTGACTAAGTGGTTTGTCTGCCCCTTCAATACGCACTAGCGCGTTCAAGTCAGACAACGGTAAGTCGTTATTTCGAAAAACCTGCGCTAACGTATCCCCTTGCTTAACAAGATACTCTTGCCAACTGGTTAGCTCAGAAGAATTACTTTTAGCATTTTTCTGCTCGCTTAAGCCAACAGTATTTATCTCAAGCTCAACACGAGATGTTGCTGGTGCGTTGTCTACTTTAGGCTCTGGTAGCGGTGTAAACAATAAGATTAATATGATCGGCGAAATCACCATCAATAATTTCTGGTGTAATTTCGGCAATGATCCCCAAGTTTGCACTGTTGAGGTTTTCATTTTCTTTAGATCGATCGAGCTTAGTTTCTCTTTGACCTGATTCAGTCGGTCCTTGAACTCTGCTAAGTGGTCTACTTTCTGTTTTTTCTTTTGACGACGATTCATGCCACTGCGTCCTATACATTGAATAACTACAGTATAAAAACCAAAGTACCAACAGTATAGATCTTTCCGCGACAACAGAGAGCAAAGCAAGAAAATTGACATAGCTGTGATTTGGACACGGTAAAGCGTAAGTGATCAGAGGCTAGCCGTTTATTCAGGCTGCTAATACTGGTATTCTTACCCTTTTAGTACTGACAAAAAGAGTGACTTTTCATGTCTGAAGTAAAATTTGAAACTGTAGAGCAAAAAGCTAGCTACGGTATCGGTCTACAAATGGGCCAACAACTTGCTGGTTCTGGTCTTGAAGGCCTAAACGTTGATGCAATCGCTGCTGGTATCGCAACAGCTCTAGTTGGCGACATGCCAGCTATCGAAGTTGACGAAATCAACAACGCACTACAAGAGCTACACACTCGTGGTGAAGCTGCACGTCAAGAACTAGCTAAAGCTGCTGCTGCTGACGGCGAAGCTTTCCTAGCTGACAACGCTCTTCGTTCAGAAGTTACAGTTCTTGAGTCTGGTCTTCAGTACGAAGTACTAACTGAAGGTACTGGCGAAATCCCAACTGCAGACAAGCAAGTGCGCGTTCACTACCACGGCGAACTAACTGACGGTACAGTTTTCGATAGCTCTGTATCTCGCGGTCAACCTGCTGAATTCCCAGTAACTGGCGTAATTCAAGGTTGGGTACAAGCTCTACAAATGATGCCTGTTGGCTCTAAGTGGAAGCTATACATCCCTCAAGATCTAGCATACGGTGAGCGTGGCGCAGGTGCTGCAATCCCACCATTTGCTGCTCTAGTATTCGAAGTAGAACTTCTAGCAATTCTTTAATTTCTATAAAAACCTTTAGTAAAACAAAAAACTATAGGTAAATTAGACTGAATTAGCTCAACGGCGATGTGACTACATCGCCGTTTTTCGTTTATAGTGAAAGAGTAAATTACTTTATTACTTAAGGACGAATAATGAAGAAAGTACTCATCACCGTTTTAAGCAGCCTTGCTGTGGTATCTTGCGCTAGTACTAGCGAGTCAGAACAAGTTAGCCCAACTTCTGATATTAACTATTCCCAACTATCACAAACAGCCCTTATGGCCGCTGTAGACATGTGGTCTCAAAAAAATGAAGCAACACCATTTACGAGCACCCTTGCTAATTCCCTAAGTGACAAAGCATCTGTAACAAATGAGCAAGCTATAGGTGGAGTAGGCTCCATGCTAGCTCTTGCCCAAAATACCCTTGATAACTTTGACAACCAAGAGCTCGAAATGCTTTTCCCTGGAATGTCGACGCTTGATTCTACCGGTTTAACGTCAGTATTGGACTCAAAAACATCTGTTGAAAATGCATTTTCAGGATTAGGTATGGATTCATCAATGGTTGCGGCGTTTGCACCAATCATTATTCAAGGGCTAGAGTCACAAGGCGCAACAAGCGGTCTCGTTGATTCACTCGAAGCTATTTGGTTGTAATAACCAGTGATTAATAATTGATTTAAAATACTTAAAGGGCGCTTCGGTGCTCTTTTTTGTGCGCTGAACAAAAGAGATACGAGATACGAGATACGAGATACGAGATACGAGATACGAGATACGAGATA